>JAICRQ010000304.1 GCA_025966435.1 Anaerolineales bacterium
ATCAACATACTGGGTGACAATGCGCTCGAGCTTGGCAGGTTCGCGCCAGTAATTATCGTTGCGGACGAGGACGAATTCCTCTCCCGGGGTCCAGTGATCGAACATGAAGGGACCCGTGCCGTTCATGATGGGGGTAAGCGGGTCGCTCTCAGACGGAATAGCATAGAAATTCTGCCAGGTATCGCAGGAGCCATCCCAGGCGCCGTTAGCGACAGCCCAATCCTGATCCAGGACGGAGCCCCAGGTCTGGGCAATGGTGGGGAGGAAGGGTCCCCAAGCCTGAGCCAGGGTCATCGTCACGGTGCCAGCACCATCATCAGCCACGATCGCGCCAGTGACTCGTTCGCAGGCAGCGCTGAGGGTCGCAGCGTCCGACGCAGCCAGAGCAGCCTGGTCATCGTCCAGAGCGCCGGTGTCATCTACTAACTGGGCGATATCGGACACGCCGATTCCAAAGAATGGCTCCGCCAGCAACCACTGCGGGCCGCTGTGACCACCGTAGAGCAAGCCGCGCTGGAAGGAATAGGCGACGTCGCTCGGGGTCAGCTCTGCACCATCGTGGAATGTCACGCCTTCGCGGATCTGGAAGGTGTAGGTGGTGCCGTCTTCCGACACTTCCCAGGACTCAGCCAGCAGCGGGACAAATTGATCGGTGGCTTCGCCATCGTAGAAGACCAGGGTCTCGTAGACGTTCTGGATCATCGAGGCGCCAGCTGTTTCATAGGACAGGGCGGGGTCGAGCGTCTCGGGTTCACCAAAGAGGACCTGGACATAGGTTGTGGGGTCCTTGGATTTTGGACCGCCGGTTACGGGTTCTTCCGTTCCAGCGGGTTCTTCCGTCGCAGCCGGTTCCTCAGTGGTAGAGGGTTCTTCGGTCGCGGCGGGCGGCGGCTGATCTGTAGCCGGTGCCGCGCCACCGCAGGCTGCCAAGACCATGCTGGCAAGGACCAGCAAGCTTAACAATGTAAACAGTTTACGCATAGTATTCTTCTCCTCACAGAATTTGAAGGGTTTGTCAAAACCTACTCAACAAACTAGAAACATCACGAATTACTTTGGAACAACCACCTCCTTTCAAAGGAACCAACTATAAGAACCGTTCCGCAAAAAAACAGGCGACAAAATGGCCCGGTCTGATTTCTCGGAATTCGGGCCGTGACTCTGCACAGACGGCTTCAGCAATCGGGCAGCGGGTACGGAAGCGGCAGCCCGAAGGAGGATTCGCCGGAGACGGAACATCCCCCTGCAGAATTGTGCGTTTTCGTTTTGCATCTGCCACCGGGTCCGGGATGGGGACGGCAGAGAGTAACGCCTGGGTGTATGGGTGCAACGGCTTCGCATACAGTTCGTCACGCGTCGCCAATTCGACGATCACACCCAGATACATAACTGCCACACGGTCACTAATATGCCGAACCATCGAAAGGTCATGGGCAATAAACAGATACGTCAGATTGAATTGTTCCTGCAGTTCTTCCAGCAGGTTCACCACTTGCGCCTGGATTGACACATCCAATGCCGAGATGGGCTCATCACAGATAATAAAGGAAGGCTGCAACGCCAGCGCACGCGCCACGCCAATGCGCTGTCGCTGTCCTCCCGAAAACTCGTGAGGGTAGCGCGTGGCAAACGCCGGATTCAAATTAACAAGCTCCAACAGGTGCGCCACCCGTTCATTAATTTCTGCGCCGGTGGCAGCATTGTGAACCATCAATGGCTCACCGACCAACTGCGCCACAGTCATACGCGGATTCAGGCTGGCATAAGGGTCTTGAAAGATCATCTGCATCTTACGCCGCATCTGGCGCATCTGCTCGCCCTTTAAATTGACGAGATCCGTGCCCTCGAACGTGACACTTCCGCCAGTGGGTTTATAGAGTTGAAGGATCGTTCTTCCTGTAGTTGATTTTCCGCATCCCGATTCCCCCACCAGACCCAGCGTCTCACCCCGCTTCACATCGAAACTGACACCATCTACCGCCCGCACGGCGCCTACCTGCCTTTGAAACACACCACGATGGATGGGAAAGTGCATCTTTAGATCGTCAACGTGCAGCAATGTATCGTTGTTCATTTCTTTGGTAACCATCAGCGATGTCTCCCGGTTCGAGTATCCACCCAGCAGGCTGCACGATGTTCAGGTCCGACCACCAGAAGTGGCGGGTTTTCCTGCCAGCAATGCTCCATCGCCCATTTACAACGCGGCGCAAAAGGACATGCATCCGGCTTCTGATAAAGAACCGGCGGTTGTCCTTCGATCGAGAACAACTTCGTCCGCTCTTTCTCATCTACGCGCGGCAGGCTGCCGAGCAAACCAATCGTATAGGGATGCTCGGGGTTGGAATACAATTCTTGAACCGGCGCTTCCTCGATAATGAAGCCCCCGTACATAACAAGAACGCGCTGTGCCAGGCCGGCGACAACACCCAGATCGTGTGTGATCCAAATAATCGCCATCCCAAGCTCATCGCGCAAGCGTTTGACCAGATCCATGATCTGTGCCTGGATGGTCACATCCAGAGCAGTGGTCGGCTCATCCGCAATCAAAATTTGAGGACTGCACGAGAGCGCCATCGCGATCATCACGCGCTGGCGCATACCACCAGAATATTGATGGGGGTAATCGTTCAATCGATCTTTGGCATTCGGGATTCCCACCATTGAGAGGAGTTCCGCGGCGCGTTCGCGCGCCTGGTTCTTTGTCATACCGATGTGCAGCATCAACGGCTCTTCCAGCTGGCGACCGATCGTCAGAACAGGATTCAGCGAGGTCATTGGATCCTGGAAGACCATGCCAATCTGCGCCCCACGCACATGGCGGATGTCCTCTTTTGACATTTTCAACAGATCTTGGCCGGAAAAAATAGCTTTCCCCGCTTCCACTTTCCCTGGAGGGGAAGGAATCAATCCCAATACTGAGAGCATGGTCACGCTTTTGCCGCATCCGCTTTCCCCCACCACTCCTAATGTTTCACCTTCTAATAACCCAAACGAAACACCATTGACTGCGTGTACCACTCCATCAGGTGTTCTGAATGTAGTTTCGAGCCCTTGCACATCAAGAATGAAGTCGGGCATCCGTAGTATTCCTTTACACAATGGAGTATTAGAACTACAAGTTCTAGAGTGCCAAGCAAAAGGAATTATACCTAATTCCCAAAGAGCGTCAACGTTAATACAGTTGTAGGGCATTCGTAGGGCAGTCGAATCCCAAAAAACAGTTCTCTAGAACTGTTTTATCCAACACCTGGGTGGGATGCGAAATGTCACCTTGTTTAGAATTTCTTCCAAGTTATTCATAGTGTTTGTGTTGTTGACATCCCCTTTTCAAACCAGTAGAATGATTTTGTCTGCAGACTTTCCACTGGAGGATAAAATGTTAAAGGAATTCAGGGAATTTGCCATTCGGGGCAACGTCATGGATTTGGCTGTGGCAGTGATCATTGGCGCGGCGTTCGGCGCCATAGTGACTTCTCTTGTCAACGACATTTTGATGCCATTGATCGGACTCGTGATGGGAGGCATCGACTTCAGCAGTCTGGCCATTATGGTTGGTAGTGCTGAAGTGCGATGGGGTTTGTTTGTTCAAAACATCATCAATTTCCTCATTATCGCTTTTGTCGTTTTTCAGATCGTGCGTGCCATGAATAGACTCAAGAAAGAGGAACCGGTAACACCCACCACAAAGGAATGCCCGCATTGTTTTACGACGATTCCCCTCAAAGCCGCTCGCTGTCCGAACTGTACCTCACAACTCTAGAGTCCCAATCTTCGAATCAGATTTGCTCTGGCGGGGTCGCGAAGACCCCGCCAGAGCGCGTATAATCATCTCATGGAATTTCTCGACAAACTCAACAAACAACAGCGCGAAGCAGTCTCAGCAGGAAATGGTCCCGTTCTTGTGGTGGCAGGTCCGGGGTCCGGCAAGACGCGCGTACTCACCCAACGCATCGCCTATCTCATCGCGGTCGAAGGAGTGAGACCCTGGCAGATCCTCGCGGTCACGTTCACCAATAAAGCCGCGAAGGAAATGGGAGAACGCGTCAGGCGCCTTTTGCCTGAACAAGCGACAGAAGGCATCATGCTCGGCACGTTCCATTCTATTTGCGCACGCATTCTGCGCAGGGAAGCGGAATACCTGCCTATCGGGTCGAACTTTGTAATCTTCGACACCGATGACCAGGAACGGATCGTCAAAGCCGTGATCCGTGAGCTGAATATCAATGAGAAGCTCTATCGCCCGCCGAGCGTGCATGGCGCGATCTCGCGCGCCAAGAATGAGCTCATCGGGACAGATCAATATCCCACGACAACATACCGTGACGAGATCGTGAAGCGCGTCTATGTGGAATATCAGAAGCGGCTCGTCGCAAGCAACGCTGTCGATTTTGACGATATCCTCATGTACACCGCCCGCCTGCTCGAAGAGAACCCGACGGTACGTGACAAATACGCGCAGCGGTTCCGGCATGTACTGGTGGATGAATTCCAGGATACGAATCTGGCGCAGTACGAGCTGGTGAGACAACTGGCTTCTTTTAACAAGAATATTTTTGTGGTGGGTGATCCCGATCAATCGATCTACGCATGGCGTGGGGCAGACTGGCGCAACGTCCAGCGTTTCGAACAGGACTTCCCGGATGCACAAACTATTCTGCTGGAACAAAACTATCGTTCGCATCAAAACATCCTCAATGCTGCGATGGGAGTCATTGACCGCGCCATGAACCGCAAG
>JAICRQ010000300.1 GCA_025966435.1 Anaerolineales bacterium
ACACTCTCCACACCACTGATTTCTGACAATTCTTTTTGCACCCGATCTGCCTCGGTGCGCAGGACATTCATGTCTTCGCCATAGACGCGCACGGTGATATCACTGTCAGGATCCACATTTTGAGGCTGGCTAAGTATCTGCTGGGTATAGGTTCGTACCTCGCGAACCATTCCTGCATAACCATTCGCCACCGCTTGAACCGTAGCAACGGTCGCGTCGTAGTCTGCCTGGGGATCAAGAGTGACCCATACCTCACCGGAGTTGACGTTCACCTGCTGGTCTCCAAACTCGGCGCGACCCACGTGGGAGCCTACATTCGTAACACCGGAAACGGAGCGCAATTCACTGCCCATCAGCGTCATCAGGCGATTCATTTCCAGGTGTGAAGTACCCGGCGCGCCCTCCAGCTTGATGGTGAGATACGGTTCACGGAAGGCAGGAAGCATCTGGTCGCGCCTCATAAAGGGCGAGGCGACAATTGCCGCCAGGATAAGCACCACGATGGCAACCATTGCCAGCCCCGAGCCGTTGATGGTGCGCGCCAGCATCCCACGGTAACTGCGCTGCAAACGCGCCACCAGCGGGGATTCGCGCAGCGCAAGTTTCCTGCTGGAGAGAAAGATCATGCTCAATGCAGGTGTAATGGTCAGGGCGGTGACCATGGCAGCGATGACGGCAAGCGCGTACGAGAGGACCATGACGCTGAATATTTGGCCGAACATACCATCCAGAAAGAACAGCGGCAGAGCGGCAAGCAGAGTAATCAACGTTGCGAATAACAGCCCGCCACGTATCTCAGCAGATGCTGACAGAAGCACACTTCTGACCGGCGTGATGCCACCTGACTCACGGTCCTGGCGCAGGCGCTGCATGGTATTTTGCATATCCACCACAGCCTCATCGATGATGAGACCCATAGCGACTACCAATCCTGCAAGGACCATGGAATTGAGGGTAGTGCCACGCAGGTAGAGGACAATCAATGCCGCCGCCAGAGAGGTCAGGATAGCCAGCAGGCTGATCAAGGCTGTACGCCACCCGTGCATGAAGATGCCCAGGATAAGGACCATTAAGATGGCCCCGAGCACCAGTGCCTGGCCGATATTGGCGATTGCCAGCTCGATGAAGGTTGAGGGGCGGAAGATGCTCGCATCGAACTGTACACCGGGAAGGCCAGGCTGTAGTGCGGCAAGCGCCTCATCTACATTGCGGGTCACTTCCAGTGTGTTCACTCCCGGCAATTTCTCGATGACCAGCAACAGGCTGGCGTTGTCATTAATGACTGCATCGCCAATAAGCGGCTGATGATCTTCCACAATCTGTGCCACGTCTTTCAGGAGCACGCCCTGGGTCCCCTCGACGGCTACCTCCCCAAGCTCTTCTGCCGAGGAGATCGGCAAAACATGCCAGACCGAAAGCCGCTGGTTTGGCGTATCAATGAACCCACCCGTGCCCGGTGACGAGGCTTTCAAAAAGGTCAGAGGCGACACCCATAGAGAGTTCCCGGAAGTGCTGATGATCTGGTCCAGGGAAACGCCCTTTTCCTGCAGCTGTTCCGGGTCCACCAGCACCTGGAGCTGCCGGTCGCGCTGTCCCCAGATTGCCACATGCGCAACCCCAGGCACGCCCATCAAACGAGGCGCAATCGTCCAGCGGGCAAGCACCGATAGGTCCACTAGAGACAGCTCCTCGGCGGAAAGCCCAACGATCATGAAGCGGTTAGCCGATGACAAAGGCTGGATCATCACGGGCTTCTTGGACACAGACGGCAGGAGCGCGGCGGACAGCGCTATGCGCTCTCCCACGAGCTGCCTTGCACGGTTGATGTCTGTGCCGGGTTCAAAATGGAGATAGATCGTGGAAAGCCCGGGCATGGAGCTGGAGCGAATCGACTCGAGCCAGGGAACCCCCGCCAGCATGCTCTGCTCCAATGAAACGGTGACGATGCCCTCCACTTCTTTGGCAGAAAGCCCGGGAGCTTCAGTCTGGATCTCTACATAGGGAGGCGAGAACTCGGGCAAAATGTCCACCGGCATGGCGCGCATCTGATTAACGCCTGAGACGATCAGCACGATGGCGATCACGACCATCAAAAACCGATATTGCAAACTTGCATGTACGATTCCACGCATGGTTACAAACCTCCTTGAATCAGAAAATTTTCCTGGAACATACTCAATTGAAAGAGTCCACGTAGTTTCATTTGCCTCCTTAAGTTAACTATTCTCTTTGCCCAGGATGATGCCGCAGCGACCAGGGCAGATGCGAATTAAAAAAGACGACACTAAAGAATTGTGTCGTCTGCGTGCCAAAAGGGGAGCTTGTCAATTCAGTGCTACTGTCACTAGGCCGTTTTTCGGCGATATGACTTCGCACATATTGATGGAAAAGTATTAAAGCAAAGATAGCGCTTGGAAGAGAAGGGTGATGGGGCAGCCGAGGGACATTGCCCATAGAGCTGGGAAGACTCTCTGCCATCAGGAAAGAGTCGTGGTATTCAGCCTGGCTCCTGGGCTGCATGAAGAAAGCAAAACTTAAGAGCGTGAGCAGGAAAATAGAGAGTAATCCCCACAGGAGGAGAGTATTACCGATTTCCCCGATGTGAAGAGCACCTTCCGACGAGAAGTACTCGAACAAATAAATCTTTTTTGTGGTCAAGTTCCACCTGCGATGTTCAGCAATAAAGTTGCAATGCACTAAATGATAATGACATTATAAACCTTGCTTACAAAAATGCAAGGTTTTTATTAAAAACATAACAACTTGATTGCAGTTTCGTCATTTTTTTCTTAATCGGAAGATAAAACGAACCATAGGTCCGCTTTTAGTGAAGCTCCCCCACGGAACGCAATGCACAGTGAAGGTCGAAGGTCATCAGGAAAGTTAAAAAAAGACCTGTCGGTTGTTATGCGCAAATCACACCGCGCTAAAGATTCTATAGGCCCTCCAGGGAATCACTGATCGGTTTCCCCCAATGCAAAATCAACTGCTTCATCCATGCTCATAGACTGTCCCTCTGCCCAGAGCAGATCGAAGGTTTTTTCATCCATACCGGCTCGCAATCCTGCCAGCTCCCTGTCATACTCGATCTGTTCCTGTGGTGTTCGCGCGGAACTGCTGGCTTCGCGCAGCGCCTCGGCGGCGCTCATTAGTTTGACGGACCGCTCACCCTGCTCCTGTGCCTTTGCGATAAATGCAAAACATTCCAATTGGTGTGCGACCGCGCCGCGGTGACCCATATTCTGCCAGTCTGGGAGAGTTTCCCGATACAGGATAAGCGCTTCCTTATAATTTCCCATCTTCCGCGCCACATGTCCCATGGCACTCTGATGCCCGGTGACACTGAGATGATCTCCCATTTCCCTATGGAGCTCCAGCATCAGGTCTGCATGTTTTCGAGCCTCCGCCATATCTCCGCCATAAAACGCCAGCCTGGCTAATATGCCCTCCGTCCGTACCGCCGACTCAATATCCACAGACCCTTGAGACAGGGCAAGGCTCTCTTCCAGGTAAGACTGTAGTTGCTCTGCGGCGGCCTGCGGCCCGTGAATTTCCAGCGTTATGTAGGCAAGCGATAATAAAACCGTGGCAAGCTCGTCTTTGTAGTCGAATTTGCGGCAGAGCGCTTCGCTTTCGTGCAGGGAGTCGAACGCCAGGGCTTCGTCGCCTAAAAATGCGGACGACAATCCCAGGAAGTTGAGGGCACGCGCCAGCTGCAGGTGATCCTCCACCTTACGGGAGAGAGCAACCGCCTGCCGGGCGGCGGCCTGTGATGAGGGATGGTCTCCGCGATTGATGGATAACATTGCCAGAGCCGTATATGCGCGGGCTCGCCATCGATCCAGCTCATCCCCAGCCTGTGAGACAGCCTCCGCTCGAGCGATGGCAGCCTGACTCCAGTTGCACGCTTCATTCAGATAACTGCGCGACAGCCAGAAGACCGCCAGCGAACAGACCATCTGCAAAGCGGATGCGGGATCGCTTTCCAGCGCCCAGCCCAATGCGGACCGAAGATTATCGTGTTCCACCTCCAGCCGGTCGAGCCACTGGGATCGTTGCGCCGTGCCGAAATGTCCCTCGGCGCGCATGCTATATTCCAAAAAATGCGCCAAGTGGCGATTCCGCGCATCGACTACCTCCCCTGACTCCAGCAGTTTTTCCGTGGCGTATTGCCGGATGGTCTCCAGATAGCGATAGCGGGATTCGCCTTCCTTCTCTTCCACATTGACCAGCGATTTGTTGACCAAACCCGAGAGAGCCTCCATCGCTTCCATCGAGCCAACAACGGCTTCCGCAGCTTCGAAGGTCCAGCCCCCTGAAAAGACGGCGAGCCGGCGCAGGACATCCTGCTCCGTTTCGTTCAGGGTAAGGTAGCTCCAGTCGATCAGCGCTCGCAGAGTCTGCTGGCGCGGCAGCGCGGTGCGGCTCCCGCCCGTGAGCAGTTTGAAGCGATCGTCCAACCGCTCTGCAATTTGCTGGGGTGTGAATAGCTTGAGCCGCGCCGCAGCCAGCTCGATCGCCAGTGGAATGCCGTCCAGGCGTTCGCAGATCTGTGCCACAGACGGCGCGTTTTCGTCCGTCAACGCAAATTGCGGGTTTGCTTTTGCGGCGCGCTCGGTGAAGAGGCGCGTGGCTTCATACTTCATCAGGCTTCCAGTATCACGAAGTTCTTCGAGGCTCTCAGGCAGCGACAACGAAGGAACGCGATAGACCGTTTCTCCATCGATCCCCAAAGCTTCACGGCTCGAGGCGATGATTTTCAGTTTCGGGCAGGTCTGC
>JAICRQ010000485.1 GCA_025966435.1 Anaerolineales bacterium
CGTGCGGTGGTGGGCATGGCGGGGAAGGAGATATCCACCATCATCTCGTCCGGCTGCATCACCGTCTTGCGGACTCCGGTGTAAAAATCCTTGAGAGCCACCGTGCGCGTGCCCCGCATGGATTGAAGCGTCACCGATGCGTTCAACGCCATCAGCGGCGTGATCGTATCGTTAGCGGGTGAAGCTGTGATCAGGTTCCCTGCAATCGTGCCGCGGTTGCGAATCTGCGGTGCTCCCACCTCCCAGGCAGCGCGCGCCAGCGGATAGGCGCGAGCACGGGTCAACCGTGATTCCACACAATGGTTGTGAGTCACGAGCGGACCCAGGTGGATGATGTTGTCTTCATCGATGGTGATGTGATCAAGTCCCGGGATGCGGGTAACGTCGATCAGGGTATGAATTCCCTTGCGAACCCCGCGCTCAAGTTCCAGGATTAAGTCGGTAGCACCCGCGACAATGCGGGCGCTCTCTCCTCCCTCTGATAATGCTTGCAACACTTCGTCGATCGTAGTTGCGTTTATATACTCATGCCACATGGTTTCATATCATGTCATTGCGAGGAGCCGATGCTCTTCGGAGCGTACACTTGCACCGTACGTGATTTGCGTGAGCAAATCATGCAGGTGTCGAAACCTGAGGCGACGAAGCAATCTCCTGTTACATAAGAATATTTCAGCAATGAGTTCATCTTAAGTAGGAGGAGATTGCTTCGCTGGCGCTCGCAATAACATCCCATAATTATTTTCCATCCCCGATGACCACTTCAGATCTGCGGTTATACGTCTCCACGGCTGTGCGCGCAATGGACGTCAGGTTGCGTATGGCCGCAGGCAGGGCGGCTTCATCACCGAGGCTCGCTTCCACATTATCCAACGCGCGTCCCACCTGTTCGGCAAGGTCGAAAAACGCCGCGTCGTACTGGTAGATCGCTTCAAGTTCCTTTTCGTTGATCTTCACTGCATCGAATAAGCCAGAATAGCCGCGTGGGGCGGTACTGATCTTGTCGATGAACGTACGCAGTTTGAGCGCAGCCCTTTCGATGTCATCCACATACTGGATCATTCCACTGCTGACCATATCCACCTGGATCTGCGACGTCCGCTGCAGCTGCTCGTCAAATCGTCGTGCCACCGTATCGCGCAATAATTTGTCTGCCTCGCGCCGGTTCTGTCGTTCGATATAGCCCTTGAATCCGGGGATCAAGGAGCCCAAGCGCTTGAACGGGTCCTGCTGGCTGGTTACTTTCTGAAAGAATTCTTCCATTGATGCCTCCTGTCGAAGCGTAGCGAAGATGGCGCTGTAGCGCTACGAGGATATACGTGCTCTTGTGCATTAAGTCGCACGAGTACATTATAGCCGCAGATGAGGGTTATAATCAAGAAAGGTAAATTACAGAGACCCTAAAGGTTTCAGGCGTCTGCAAGGAGAGTTTTAGAGCCTGGTGTTCAGCCTTTTACAAGAAAACCTTTAGGGTCTTTTTTGAGAATTATTAAACTAACTCCCTCGTTTTCGAGGAATAAATCAAAACGCCCAGATCTCGTCAGACGCGGGATAAGGGGCAAGGAGGAACCAAATGGTTACGACAATGGCGAACGATATTCAATCTCTCTTGGGGGATAAGGCGGAATCCCTGCTAGGTTTCGATTCACCGAAAATTCCGAAGGAACGCCTGCAGCTGCCGGGTCCCGATTTCGTGGACCGTGTGTTCATGCAGTCCGACCGCAACAACCGTGTGCTTGGAAACCTGTCGTGGATGTTAAAAAACGGGCGCCTGGGCGGCACCGGCTATCTGTCCATTTTGCCGGTGGATCAGGGCATCGAGCATGCCGGCGGCGCGAGCTTTGCAAAGAATCCTGATTATTTCGATCCTGAAAATATCGTCAAACTGGCGATCGAAGGCGGGTGCAACGCGGTCGCCTCCACGTTCGGTGTTCTGGGTATTATGGCACGCAAATATGCACACAAGATTCCCTTCATCGTCAAGATCAATCACAACGAATTGTTAACGCTTCCCAATAGCTATGAACAGATCCTGTTTGGTACGGTGGAGCAGGCATACGATATGGGCGCGGCAGCGATTGGTGCAACCATTTACTTCGGCTCGGACGATTCGCATCGTGAGCTGATCGAGATTGCGGAGGCATTTGCACTGGCGCACGAACTCGGCATGGGGACTATCCTGTGGTGCTACCTGCGCAATCCGGGTTTCAAGACAGACAAGGATTACCATGTCTCCGCAGACCTGACGGGACAGGCCAATCACCTCGGCGTCAGTATTGAAGCGGACATCATCAAGCAGAAGCTCCCCGAGAACAATGGCGGCTTCTTGGCGCTTAACACCGGCAACAGCTCCTACGGCAAGCTGGACAAGCGCATCTACAGCGAACTGACCAGCGACCATCCCATCGATCTGTGCCGCTACCAGGTGGCGAACTGTTACATGGGACGCATCGGTCTCATCAACAGCGGCGGCGCTTCCGGCGAAAACGACTTTGTCGAAGCCGCAGCGACAGCGGTCATCAATAAGCGCGCCGGCGGGATGGGGCTCATCTCCGGACGAAAAGCTTTCCAGCGCCCGATGGCAGAGGGCGTGAAGCTGTTGAACACGATTCAGGATGTATATCTGGATGAGGGTATTACGGTAGCGTAAAGCATGGAAACTGAAAAGGGCACCCCACAGGTTGCCCTTTTTTATTACCTAGTATGAATGTAAGCAGACATCTACGCCGAGGGCGTATTTCTTATATTTGTACTGGTGGTGAGTAATTCGTCAGCGAAAGAATGCGATCTTCGATGGCGCCGACCAGGTCACCGTGCTTTCCGCTGGTGAGTCGCTTAATCTCCTTCCACTCTTCATCAGCCATAAAGCGTGTCCACGCCGCGCGCAGCGCGATCTCATCCGTCCATTCCAGCAGGTACACGAACTCTGTTCTCTTGTCTGTCTCCGTTTCCCACATCGCCAGGATGTTGAACCCATACGTCTTCATGATCCGCGTTGCATGGTCACGGAAACGTTCATGAAAGGCGGCCTTGTTATGTTCGAAGATTTCATAGATTCGCAATTGGTGAATCATGATGGTGACAATCCTCCAAAGTTTACTTATGACAGGAACAGATTTCGTAGTGTACCTTAATGGGAGCGTTTGTACAGTTCCGATCAATGACCATGCCTGTTGCTTTGGGCGTCCATAGCATGACGATGAGGCAGCGGTTTCGTTATAGGAATCATGGC
>JAICRQ010000431.1 GCA_025966435.1 Anaerolineales bacterium
CGAGCATCCGCGCCCCATTGCAGAGTCTTACTGGGTGGAAACCTGTCGATTGCTTGCCGGGGAATACCCCGGAACGTTCGACACTGAACTGACCCGCAAACGCCTCGACGCGCTGATGGAAGCCGGCTTCGATACATTTATTGATCTGACAAGACCTAATGAAATCGTGCCGTATGCAAACGTTTTACTCGAGCAAGCCAAAGCCTATGACATACAAGCCGCCTACCATCGCTTTCCCATCGGGGATTTTGGCTTGCCCACGCCCGAGGGAATGAATGCCATTCTTGATCAAATCGAAGAGAGTCTCGGGGCTGGACGCCGGATTTATCTGCACTGCTGGGGTGGGATCGGCCGGACAGGTACGACGGTGGGCTGTTACCTCGTCAGACAGAGTAAGACCGCCGACGAGGCGTTGGACCAATTGTCGGTGTGGTGGCGGACCGTCCCCAAGAGTCAATACCATCCGCACTCGCCGGAGACACATGAGCAAGTGGACTTCATCCGTACCTGGGCACAGCACGACAACAAACTTCGAAACACCTGAATCCGGCACCCATTGGTTTCTCGACCTTCCTTCAAAGTTAACTCAACCTTAAGGGTGAAGAGACTCTTTCTAAAAGGAAGTATAATTTTTCCCGGAGGCGCTAACGCTTGGAAACTACTCAACCTGAAGCTCAATATCAGCCTGAGCCTACAATCGAACAACCTGCAAATTGGAAACGATTTGTTCTCGATATTTTAGAAACGCTGATTCTGGCGGTGGTCCTGTATTTTGGAATTAATGCTGTTTCTGCCCGCGTCCGCGTGGATGGCTTCAGCATGCGTCCCACACTGCAAGATGGCGAATACATCCTTGTCAATAAGCTTGCTTATAAGACTGGTGAGCCGCAGCGCGGCGATATCGTCGTTTTTGTCTTTCCTGTAAACCCGCAGGAAGACTTGATCAAACGGGTGATTGGTTTGCCCGGGGAAACAGTCTCCGTTCATAATGGTGTTGTTGTGGTGAGCGGCGTTCCACTGACCGAACCATATATCGCCAGCCCGCCTGCCTACGATGGGGATTGGGTTGTGCCGGAGGGACAATTATTTGTGCTGGGCGATAATCGCAACGATTCAAGAGATTCCCATCAATGGGGCTTGCTGCCCATTGAAAATGTGATCGGCAGGGCAGTGCTTATTTACTGGCCCCCGGAAGAATGGCAGGTGATCAACCAAGACGTCCAGAGTGTTGCTGGACAGAAATCGTTGAGTACAAAATGAATCACATTCAAACATTCCCCGCGCCGTCTGCAAATTCATTCCCATGCCGTGAATGCTCGGCTGGCATGATGCACCTTCGGCACATCACCTATTTCACCTGGCTGGGGGAGGAGCTGATCATGGTTCCTAGGTTCCCCGCCTGGATCTGTGATATGTGCGGCAAACGGGAGTTTGATGAGCGCGCCATTTCCTGGCTGACGATGCTGCTCAACCCCAACGCCGGGAAACCCACACGCCGGCTCAAACGCCCCCCGCGCCCGGGCAGCACCAAACGGAATCTGCCCCGCCTGCCTCTCGACTAACAACCACCCAGGGCTTCGAGGCACACACCATGGACACATCCCCAAGAACATACAGGTTTCTCCCGGCGGATATTTATACGTCGGGATATCGCGTGGTGGGAAAGGTAATGATTTCCACAAATGGCATCATGGGGGTATTGAACGACATCACCAAATCACATCTGGAGCTGCATGACGCCCGGATGGCGCGCATCCACATGCCGTCCAAGCTGGTGGACCATTTCGAAGTGATTCGCCTTGTCAAATCTCAGATTTTTGCTATTTGCGCGGCGCGGCGCGAAGATCTGGGTCCCTCGGGTATGCAACGCGGCGGCTATAGCAACGTCTCTGCATTACCCGTGCGGATCACGACACAGGTTTATGAAATCGAGGGCAAGCTTGAAGTCGCGGGTCGCTTCGATTTCGCTGCCATCATCGCGGACAAAGCTCGGAATTTCATTCCCATCTATGAAGCGGTCCTCACCGCCATCCTGATGCCCAGCCTGAAGGCAGAAAGCCCGGGCGTCCTGATTAATCGCGAAAAGGTAGATATACTCGGGCTCATCGGTCAACGCGCCAAAGACGAAAAATAGCGGAAAGCTTGACCGTTGCATGAGGGGATGATAAAATCCGCCCGCTCAAGTTACAGTTTGCCCCCATCGTCTAGTGGACTAGGACGCAGCCCTTTCAAGGCTACGACCGGGGTTCGAATCCCCGTGGGGGCACCTTTTACAGAGACATGCTTTCGAGCATGTTTTTTGTTCTTACGACCGGAGCCCCCATTAGAGGATGATATTCGAATCCCTGTGGGGGCACTCACGAAGAGACACGCTTTCAAGCGTGTTTTTGCTTATCAGATAGTGCGAATCAAGTCTCAAAACAAAAGACACCCGGGCTCAGGTGTCGTTTCTCCACACACGTTGTCTATATTTCAATCATCATAGTAAGGGAAGCAGGAAAGTTCCTCTTCACTCGGTGTTTCCACCATCATGGGCCAATCTTTATCGACGATCTGATATGCGTCCAACTCTTGCTTTACTTGTTGGAACGCAGTATCCGCATGCAAGCGCGAGAAGTGGAATCCTTGCCACGGGATTTTGCTCTCGGCTTGCTGGCGTTCGTACCGCTTGCAAACGAGCGCGGCTCCGATTTTTTCTTTCACAGTTTCCGGCACTGAGGCGGATTGAAATGCATTGACGAGCGGGGGAATGGCGTCATCCGAGAGGTCAAGGAAGTATTGCGCGTCCAGATCAGCGCGCCCCAGTGCGAATGCCTTATCGTTTGTGCTGCGGATTTCGCGTTGAACATTCTGTTCCACGATAAAGGCATCTACATTCAGAACATTGAGCGAAACGATAAATCCAAGCGCGGCAAGGATCGTTGCCAGCCCGATCGGGCGCTCACGGCGCAGAACTTCCAGAACGATCACTGCCACCAGGAGGATGCCCAGCCAGATCATAAAGACGTGTGTGTACGTGCGCAGGCGCGAGAATCCGTACGCCTCTTCATACAGCACAAGGCGCTGGAACGCGGCGATCAGCATGACGATCAGGAGTCCCACGAGGGTAATCCCAAGGATGGAAAATGCGCGTCGCCGGCCTTCTGTTTCGCGGCGGGTGATCGCGCCCAGCCCCAGCAACAGAAGCAGACTGAAAAATGCCACCGTTACCAGCTCGCCAAACCCTCTGCGCGCATATTCGGAGAAGGTATATCCTTCAATATTTATGTTTGCCTGTCCACCAAAGAAGTACTGGAACTGAACGATCACAAAGGCAATGAACAGAATCACTACGCTGCTCAGCACGATAGTAGATTCAGTAAAGCCCAGAAAGGGCGGGACCCAGGTCTTTTCTTCCACGATTTCATCAGACTTCTGCGCCGCGTGCAGGAACGTCCCGGCGAGGGCGTAAGCGAAGATCAGGACGTAGACAATCCGGAATATATATTCCGGCAGATTATCGATTTTGAACAGATCGGCAAGTCGCTCAAACTGCTTTGCAAAGACAGGGTCAGCCGAAGAAAGGAGGGAGGCAAAGATTGCGATGATCGGCAGGGCAATGGCGATCCCTCTGACGACCGACCAGGTTTGGGCGCTGCGCGTCCCACCGGTGGACGGCTGTCCCGAAGCTAGA
>JAICRQ010000130.1 GCA_025966435.1 Anaerolineales bacterium
AGACTGGAGACTGGGGATTGGAGTCTGGTAATCGGTAATTAGTAATTGGGATAGCGAAGTGCTGGTAAGCATCTCGCTGAACTTCAACACCGAATTCTTTCATGATGGCGAGGGTCATGTCCACGTAGGGTGTGGAGTTTAGTTCTGTCGTTACTTCGATTTCGATGGGAGATCTTGCATAAGGAGCGACCATCAATAATGCTGATAAGAACTGGCTTGATATGGTACCAGCCATTTTTGTCCTTCCACCTGGTAAACCCCTTGCCGATATTTCAACAGGTGGACAATCGTTTTTGGATTCCAGCTCTACACCCAGTTGGTTCAAAGAATTGATCAAATCCTGAATCGGGCGTTCTCTCATCCTGGCATCGCCATCTAAAATATATTCACCATATCCAAGCGTCAAAAAGGCGGTCAGAAAGCGTGCCGCTGTTCCGGCGTTACCGACGAAGAGTTCAGCCTTATCCGCCGGGATAGTTCCACCCAAGCCCGTGACGGTCATTTGCTGGCGGGCTTCATCCAATTGAATATCGAGGCCCAGGGTCTGCAGAGCTTCGGCAAAGTAGCGCGAGTCGTCGGAAAAGAGTGCATTCTGCAGCTGCGTGGTTCCCCTGGCAAGAGACGCGATCAACAGGGCGCGGTTCGTCAGCGACTTGGAGCCAGGGACGCGGACCGTAGCGTTGAGGGGATGAGGAATTGGGGTAATTTGCACAGAGGACCGGTGTTTGATAATGAGTAATTAGTAATTTGGAATTAGTAATTTGTAATTAGTGATTGGTAAGTTGAGTTGCGGAACTGGAGATTAGTAATTGATACGCAGAACGAGAGCGATTGAGGATCGATTCCAATTGTGCATAGTCTCGACCCTGTAATGCAGATTCAATCGAATCAAGAGCATTGCGGAATGCCAGAATGGCATCGAGAATATTCTCGCGGTTGGACTGCAGAATGCCCATCGTCATTTGTGAGGGTGTGCCTGCCAAGCGGCTGGTGGATTTGAAGCCGGGGCCCGCGAACGGAATACATTCAAGCGGTGTAGCGAGTGCAAGCGCGGAGGACAGCAGAAACGGAAGATGACTTGTCGTTGCCAGGATGCGATCGTGATCCTCGGCCGCCATCTCGATACAGTTTGCACCGATTGCTGCAATGATTTGTTGAATAGCGGTCTTTGCCCGCGGAGTTGTCCGTTTCAATGCCGAAACGACAAATGGAGCCTCTCGATACAGACTGGCATCGGCGTTTTCCAATCCGAGCTTTTCCTTTCCGCAGATGGGATGCCCGCCAATAGGGTCAAAGTTCTCGGGCAGTGCGGACATTGCCTGGAGGATATCGCGTTTGGTAGAACCCAGGTCAAAGACGATACAGGGAGTTTGTAGGAGGGAGGGTAAACTCTGGATAAAGCCTATGATTCCGGAGACAGGAGTCGCCAGGATGAGGAGGTCTGCCTGCTCCGGAAGTTTGCTGAGATCACGTTCAGCATGGTCCACGATCCCTTTTGCAAGAGCAAGCTCGATGGTCGCGTGATCTGAGTCGACTCCATACAGAGCCGCGCACTTGCCTTTCAAAGCCAGCGCGAGCGAACCGCCCATCAATCCCAATCCGATGATCGCAATCCTTGCGTCTTGTAATCTAAAGCCATCCTCCATTTTATTTACCACCCGGCAACGATAGGCTTTTTGATCGGAGCAATACGGCGACCCAGCACCTCGGCAATCGCTTTGACTTGTTTCACCATCTGCGCAAATGCTTCGGGCTTGAGCGATTGCTTGCCATCCGAGGCCGCGTGTTGCGGATCGGGATGCACTTCCACGATGAGACCATCCGCTCCTGCGGCAATTGCCGCCCGAGCGATCGCCGCGACATAGTCCGCATGACCGGTGGCATGAGAGGGGTCGAGAATGACGGGCAGATGGGTGAGGCTTTTGAGAACGGGGATGGCATTGATATCGGTGGTATTGCGTGTGGACGTCTCGAACGTACGGATGCCGCGCTCGCATAACATCACCTGCTTATTGCCGCCGGCGAGAATATATTCGGCAGACATCAACAATTCTTCGATAGTGGCGCTCAAGCCGCGTTTGAGCAAGACCGTTTTACGCGTTTCACCGATCGCCCGCAGAAGGTTGAAGTTCTGCATATTGCGGGCGCCCACTTGCAGGACGTCCACATACTTCACCATCAGGTCAAGCTGGGTCTGAGACATGATCTCGACGACGATCGGCATGCCCGTCTGTTCGCGCGCTTCCGCGAGGTACTCGAGTCCTTCTTCTCCCAAACCCTGGAAAGAGTATGGGGAGGTGCGCGGTTTGAAGACCCCGCCTCGTAAGGCATTCGCTCCCGCCTCTCGCACAGCCTGAGCGGTTTCCAGGATCTGGCTGCGTGACTCCACCGCGCACGGTCCCGCGATGATGGCAATCTCGTCGCCGCCCACGGTAAAGCCGTCGACCGGGAAGATGGAATTCGCAGGGTGTACCTGGCGCGAGCCCAGCTTGAACGGTTGCGAGATTCGTTTCACAGATTCGACCCCATCGAGGATTTCAAACGGATCCAGAGCAGGGACGTGGAACTCACCGACCGCGGCAACGATGGCGGTTTCGACACCATACGTGATATGCGGGGTAAGCCCATGCGCTTTGATAGCAGTCACAACGCCTTCCAGTTGTTGCGGGGTATAGTTAGGTTTCATAACGATGATCATAGTAGCTCCTAATTTATGATGTAAACAAGAAAACAGGTACACATGGCTACGCGGTTTCTTGTCTACTTGTATACCTGTATACTTCCTCACTGCGCGGCGACCAGATCGGGTCGGAGCTTCACAGCATCCCGCAGATAGACATGGGTGATGCGGTCTTGCGGCAGTTCCGTATTCCAGTGCACCAGAACGCGGATCACATGCGAAAGACTATTGTGTACCGGAATCTCACGCGCGCACAGCATCGGGACGAGGTCCCAGCCCATCTGACGGGCTGCCTGCGCCGGAAAGGTGGAGACCAGATCATCCGTCACCGTAAAGATAGCGCTGGCGATGTCGTCCGGCTTCATCCCTTCATTCTCCGCCAGAATCTCCTCCAGCAGCTCGCGCGTGGCTTGCAGAATAAGCTCTGGTTCATCGGCTGTTACGGTTGTTGCTCCACGGATTCCACGGATCGGCATAGATCACTCCTTGAGGCTCACCTCGAGCCCCTCTCCCTCCTTAGAGGAGGTGGGGAAGGAGAGGGGGAGGAGAAGGAAATAAAAGAGCGAGACCGTGTGGTCTCGCTCTTTCTTTGCAGAGGGATGTTTCTCTCTACTTAAGCGCCACCAACGGCTACCAGGTTCTGGAAACCGTAATAAAAGTAAAATGCAAACCAGCGAGTGGACTTAAGCATATTGGGCGCAATTCTATGCCAGGGAGAGGAAAGCGTCAAGAGGGAATGTGTATGATTTTGAACCTCCCTAATAAAGAGATCGGCTGGCTGCCACGTAGGACAGCCAGCCGGAATTGTTTCGCAAATCGCGAGATACTGGTTTACAGACTAATCATCTGCTCCCCGAGTGGACGGCATATTGCGTTGTGCCTGGCGCTCCATGTTCTCGGCGGCGCGCTCCATCTTGGGTTGATTGGCACGACCACGGTTATACCAGGTCTGCACAATCTGCCCGGCGGTATCACGCCCGCCCAAGCCAAATGCCAGGCCGGCTGCCAGCGCCAGTGCGCCGATAAAGCCCATGAACAGAGTATTGACCAACTCCTGCGCGATACCAATCTGGTTGACCGCGACGACGATGCCGAATGCCCAGACTGCCACGCGTGCAATAGTTGCCAGCAGGTCAGGATTATCAAACCCTGCCTGTGCTGTGGCGCCACGCACCAGGTTGGATAACGCATTGGCAGCCAGACCGGCGATCACGAGGACCACGACTGCCACGACCAGGTTCGGGATCCACAGCAGGAACTGCTGGAGTACCTGAGAAACCGCGGGGAGACCCAGCGCATCAAAGGCAACCACCAGTACGATTAAGCGCACAAACCACTTGACGATGTTGGCGAGGAGCCCGGAGGCATCCGTGCGCAGGCCCATGTTATTGATGAATCCCTGTATTCCCGAGTTCTGGGCCATCACGTTAAACTTTACAGCGCGTAGAAGGGCTGCAACTGCAGCCGCAAGCGCGCTCGAGATAATCCAGCCAATGATCAGAATCACCAGGAAACCGATGATCCGTGGAATGGCTCCTAAAAACAGACTTAGTGCGGTAGCAAGCGATGTAGTAAGCGCTGCTCCCCAAGCATTAATATCCATTTCGTTCTATCCTTTCATGAAAGACTGCCACCGAATGGCAGATTAGTTTATGGCTCGAGGGTACAAGACTTGCGAGAAATATTTTGTCAAAGTAAGGAGTCCGCAATCCGCTCGATGCCCCGTTAGTTTTCACTTGTTTCCTTAAAAACAAGTGAGTTAGTTCTATTATGCGGATAAGAACACATACAGTCAATCAGGGACTTACTTCTTAATGCACAGGGAATACCCTACTCGTAATCTATTGATAGATACAGCCATATTCTTTCTACTCCACTAGAGAGGCATCAAGTATAATTACAGGTTCGAGGAATTTCACTATGTCCTTCTCCCAAAAAATCGATGAGTGGATGAAAGAAGCCGAGGCCCGGCCTGAGTCGGCGGTGATGATCGTGAAGCTGGTCGCTAAACGTTTACGCGATCTGACAGAGCGCAATGAGGAATTACTTACAGAAAATATCGCTCTGCAAAACGGCACCCGCGTCGAAGAGTACCAGAAACGTATCGCTCACCTGGAATACCAGCTAGATCTCCTCAAGCGTCGTTTTGGAGGAGATGAGTCGCTATTGGCGGAGCTCCCCACCGCCTCGGCAGCGACATCGACATTGAGTTTGCTAGTGTATAACAACTATGGACGGGTGTTCCGGATCGAGATCGACGCCGATATTGAGGTGCCAGGCCGCGTGGTGGATGAAACTTTACAAAGCAGCGAGCAGCCGCGCTTGCTTGCGGTCCCGTCAAACGAGGAAGTGCTCTTATTGTTCACCTCAGGACGCGTCAGCACGTGCGCGGTCAGCAATATACCAGCCGTGGAATGCGGCGGTGCATGGTCATGGAATGAAGCCGCCCTGCCCGACGAACCCCGGGCAGGAGAATTTCTGGCTTGCGTCATGCCGATCTCGCGGCTGCCTCTCTCCGAATTCTTTCTGCAGGTCAGCCGGCGAGGGTGCGTGAAGAAAACTCTCTCATCCATGGCGCAGTCGGTTCTTGGAAATCATTACCTTGGAAAGGGCACCCTGCAAAAATTGGACCAGCCCTTCGATGTGACTCTCTGCATGAAGAAGGATCTCTTTGCCTTTGTCACCATCGAGGGGAAGCTGCTTGGGCTGGACGTGAATGAACTTTCCTACAGCGCCGAGGACCGTATCAAGCTGACCGCCAGCGATTATGTTATCGCCTCCTTCGTGCCGAACGCAGATGAAAGTATGTTGTTTGTGACTCAAACCGGTAAAGTCATCCAGCGCGAGTCTTCCAGTCTGGAACTCTCCAAGTCGTCACTGGCGAAGGGTCTGGCGCTCATCCCACCCTCGCGGCTCGAGCAGGGAGTCCGCTTTGTCGGCGCGGCGTCAGTTCGGAATGAGGATCGGATCGCCGTTCTTGACTCAAAGGGAAGCATCAACATTCATCGTGCAGAATCGATCCTGGGCGCCGGGTCGGTTGAGGCCGATGGTTTGATCCTATCCATCGGCGTCATTCCAGCGGAGGCGGCTTCGTGAGTATCAAAGTTGGCATTGACTTCGGTACGTCCAATTCAGGAGTTGCAGTGTACGACGGTCAACGCGTCCGGTTGTTGCCTGTCGATCCGAAAAATGTGATCCCCGAAGTTATTAAGACAGTTCTCTACATTACACGTGACTACCGTCCCTCGATCGGGCAGGAAGCAGTGGAACACTATTACCGCGACAACGTCAACCGCCAGCGTCGTTTCGTCAAGCAATGGGCAGGCGAGATTGACGTTTATGGCGCGGACATGCACTATGTACGCGATATCTACGTCTATGTGGACGAGCTCAAGCCGGGACGCCTGCTGCAATATCTCAAAACCGCGCTTCGCAAAGAGGGCTACGAGGGCACGCAGATTTTTGAACGCTATTACACGGTAAGCGACCTGGCACAAACATATCTGAGCCTGTTGAAGAAGCGTGCAGAAGATGTGCTTGGAGAACCGATCCATGCTGTAACGCTTGGGCGGCCGGTTAAATTTTCCGAATCACCTGAACGAGACCACAAGGCACAGGAAACTCTGCGACACGCTGCCCATGAAGCTGGATTCAAGGAAGTTGATTTTGAACTGGAGCCTATCGCCGCAGCCTTGGATTATGAACAGTCCATTCACGAGCCGCAAAATGTGGTGATCTTTGACTTCGGCGGCGGTACGCTCGACATCGCCGTGATGCGCCTGGGCGATCCAAACCAACGGCAGGTCTATGCCAGCGGCGGTGTGGATATCGCCGGCAGCGACTTCGACCGCGCCATTATTGAGAAGCGGATGCTGTCACACTTTGGTTATGGACAAGTCAAATATCATCCCGAGATCATGGAAATGATTCATGCCATTCCCGATTGGATGGCGCTCCCGGAGATGGGTACTCCCATCAACAAGAACATCCTCGATAAAGCCGTCCACGCGGGGACCGCTCCCATCCAGTTGAAGGCATTGCAGGGATTGATTTATAACGATCTGGCGTTCACCTTTTACAACCGCGTGGAAGCCGGGAAGATAGCGCTATCCAATAACGGCGCGACGATTATCAGCCTGGAAGATAAAGAGGTTGCCCTGTGGGAGTTATATACCCGGCACCAGTTTGAAACGGATATTGATCACTATCTGGTCGATGTGGAAAAGGTGTTGTTGGAGACGATTGCCAAATCGGGGCTGGAACCCGGCGCAATCGATGCCGTGGTAAAGACAGGCGGGTCATCTAATATTCCATTGTTTACCGAGATGCTTACACGAATCTTTGGAGCTGAGAAGGTTAAAGAATCGAACACGTTTACAAGTGTGGTTGCAGGGCTGGCAATTAAGGCGAAGATGTAATTTCTTAACCACACACCAGCCCTGGCGAGCGGTGCCAGGGAAGTGAACTAAGGATCACAAAGAAAAACACTTACGCTTTATGCTCGAAAAACCGGATATCCCTGACGAACTTATCATTTCCCGTTTGCAGGATGAATTTGATCTCCGTGTTGCTGAGTTAACCTTCCTACCTCTCGGCGCGGACCTGGGAACTGCTGTTTATCGTGTTATCACAGACCACGGAACAGCTCACTTCCTAAAATTACGACAAGGCTTTGACGAAATCACCGTTGCGGTCCCACGATTTCTCAAGTCACAGGGAATTCAGGAGATCATTGCTCCTTTTGAAGCAAAGTCGAAACAAGGCTGGGCGGACTTCGGCGAGTATGCGATGATCCTATATCCCTTCATCGAAGGCAAAGATGGCTTCGATAGAGAATTAACAGATGCTCATCGGAAAACTCTTGGCACGGCACTCAGAAGCATTCACTCTGCACAAGTTCCGCCAGAACTCAGGGAGCGCATCCCAAAGGAAACATTCGATCCACGGTGGCGGGAAAGCCTAAAGTCATTTCAAACGCTTATCGAAAACAAATTGTTCGATGATCTAACCGCATCGAAATTAGCGCAGTTCGTGAAATCCAGGCGGGATGAAATCAATCATCTTGTTATGCGCACAGAAGAACTCGCTGCCGAACTACAGTCTCAATCTTTGGAATTTGTGCTCTGTCACACGGATATTCACGGTGGGAACATCCTGATTAGCGATTCGGAGGAACTTTACATCGCGGACTGGGACAATCCGCTCTTTGCGCCAAAAGAACGTGACCTGATGTTCATTGGCGGTGGGATTGATAACATCTGGAAGAGTGAACGGGAAGAAGCTGTGTTTTATGAAGGCTATTGGGAAACAGAAATTGATTTGAAAGCCTTGGCTTATTATCGCTACGAGCGCGTGATCGAAGATCTGGCTGTGACTTGTGAGCAATTGCTTTTGAGCGACGAAGGCGGTGCGGACCGGGAACGCTCCTTGGGGTGGTTTACGAGTAACTTCGAGACCGGAGGAACAGTTGAAATTGCTCAGAAGACTGATGAGTTGTTGAAAACAGCCCGCTGAAATTTATAGTATTCCTAAAAACAAAAGGACATGCCAAGCATGTCCTTTTTAGATTTGTTTACGTCTGTTCTCCTAGTAGAGAAACAGCAATCCCATTCCCAATAGAAGAAGACTAAGAGATAGAATAAACAGTGTAGCAGTAATGCTTCCTTTGTGCTTGGGGAAACGACGTTCGAGTAATTTTACGATATGCATGAGACCTCCTTTAAATGAGTATACCAGCCAGGATAGGAATTATGAGTAAAAGATTAGAATCTCCTCAACCTG
>JAICRQ010000251.1 GCA_025966435.1 Anaerolineales bacterium
CAAAATCGGAAACAAGGCTGTCCCCGCTCTGATCGATGTAGTCAAGAGTGCTCCGCAGTCTGCGCGTATCCATGCCTTGCGGGCGCTGGCTGAGATCCGCGATCATCGCGCCATCCCCGCAATGATGAAGGTGATGGAAGAAGACTCTGTCCTACTCCAGCACTGGGCAAAAGAAGGCTTGGACCGGCTCGGACTGGATATGGTATATATAAAACCTGTATGAACAGAATGACGTTTCTCAAAGATATTAAATTTCGACGTCCCTCCATAACACAGATCATTCTCATTGTGGCTGGCATCCTTTTGGCGGTGGGTGGTTTTCTTTTCACGCGCGGTCTCGTGACGTGCTGGACGATCACACCCCTGGCGGGACGACCTCCCGCGAGCTGTGGCACGGTGACAGAGAGGTTGAATGGTCCGGAGTTGACGAACAACGAAGGCACGCCCGTTCCGAATGTGGAGGATCTCCCGCCGCCGATCGCGATTCCCGATAGCAATCTGCCGCCAGCGTGGGATGGAGCCAGCCGCATCAGTGTTCTTCTCATCGGTCTCGATTACCGGGATGTACTGGCTAACCAGGGCCCGCCGCGCTCCGATACAATGATCGTGTTGACGGTGGACCCGCTGACTAAGACGGCTGGTATTCTGTCGATCCCTCGCGATCTGTGGGTGAATATCCCCGGTTTCGGGTATAGCCGTATCAACACAGCGTACTCCTCCGGTGAAGGCGCGAAATTACCCGGTGGCGGACCTGAGCTCGCCCGTAAGACGGCGGAACAACTTCTGGGTGTGCCTATTCAATATTATGCTCAGATTGACTTTAATACCTTTGTAGAATTCATTGATTTGATTGGCGGGATTGAGGTCTATAACGACGAAGAATTGCGACTTGACCCTGTTGGCCAGGGCAAAGACAAGATCAAGCTGACTTGCTGCGGCATGCGGCAATTGAACGGAGAACGAGCACTGGCGTACGCGCGCTTTCGCAAGGACAAGGAAGGTGACATCGCCCGCGCCAATCGTCAGCAGAAGGTGATTCTAGGGATTCGCAACAAAGTGTTGAGCCCAGAGAACTTCCCCGTTTTGCTCGGGCAGGCGCAGCAATTTTATGAAAAGTTCTCCGCCGGAATCCGCACCAACATGCCCTTCGATACAGCCATCCGGCTCGGCGTATTGGCAAAAGACATCCCGGTCGAGAGCATCAAGCATGGTGTGATCGACTACAGTATGGTCTCGCTGAATGAAACCACTTTAGGTGGAGAGAACGCCAGCGTTATGAAGCCGCTTCCGGATAAGATCCGTGAGCTGCGCGATCAGGTCTTTACCTCAGGTGGAGCGGTCAGTCCGCTTGCCGCGCAGAGTGACCTGACAACAATGATGAGGGAGGACGCCGCCCGGGTGCGTGTGCTGAACGGCTCTGTAGCAGGAGGACTGGAAAACGTCACCGGGAATTTCCTGATTGCGCAGGGTGTTCAGGTCACCGAAGCCGGACCCGCCGATGGCGGCTATAACAGTACTGTGATCGTCTTATACTCGCCAAAACTGTATACGATGAAATATTTCCAATCGCTGTTTGGCGTCACAGACAGCGCACGGATTTGGATCAGCCCGAACCCCGCTTCCACAGTAGATGTGGAGATTCGACTGGGCAACGATTGGGCGAATAACAATCCGATGCCATAAATCTAATACTGTAAGTCGGATTGCCCTTACAGGACGTTCAGCAGCCAATCCGACCCACCTTAAAGAACAACCGCAGACCATGGTCTGCGGTTGTTCTTATTGTATCTTCAATATTCACACAATTTATGGCTGTTGGAACGTAAGTTTGATGCTGCCGAGGAAGGACGCGCCGTCCGGGGTTTGACAGGTAGGCGCGCTGATGCCGAGGGCAACATCACTCCCACGCGCCAGTTGTACCGTGTAGGTCGTATCGGGTGTCATCAGGTAATCGGCATAGCCATTCCCAAGTTCCGGTTTCAGACCGGTGAAAAACTGTTCCTTGCCGCCATCCCAGGTGATCACAACCTCCGCACCGACTACTTGTCTGCGGCTGCGATTCATTACCATCACCTGCAAGAGCCCCCTCGGCAGGTTGGAGTCACAGACCGTTTCCTGCCCGGTTAAAGTAAAGGGTCTGCCAGGTTCAGGGGTAGGAGTATGTGTGGGGCGAGGAGTGGCTTCGACGACGGTAGGTTCCATGCCGACAACAGTTATTTGTGTTTCGATCAGTTCGGGAGTCTCGGAGAGCAGAATCGGAAGATCAGTCAGCGACAGGGGAGAGGTGGGTGTAAAGGTGTTTCCAGCGTCGATGAGGATATCCATCGTCGGCGTCCGAACCGGTGCATCGCTCACCCCTGTCCCCACTGCAGCCGCAAGGGCTACCAGATGTTCTGTGCGTTCAAAGGTTTGCAGGCTAGCAAGCATTCGCTGCGCCTGCGCGTTCAGCGCCTCGATGGGATCTGCGTCTCCCAGGACGGAAAGGCGTGCCTGGGCGCGCGGCAGGTTTCCGGTCGCGGTGTAGGCGGCAGCTATCAAAGAACGATACTGATCTTTGAATTCTGCGCGTAAAGCACTCGGTGGCGCGTTCATGATGTGGTGAGGGGAGATTGCCCAGGCATATCCCAGCCCGATCCCCACCCCGAGTAGAAGCCCAATGATCGCACCCCAGATCGCTCGTCTCATTGGATTCCGCTCCACGCCTGCAGTGCAGTGACCAGCTCCTGAATGATAACAATTTCGGCGTCTGAAAATCCATTGGACCGGGCATAGGCAAGTCCCTCGGCGGCGATCGCAGAAGACGACTTCGTCCCGAAAATTGCCAATCGGCGTGCTGCCAGTCCAGGGTCTTGCTCAGCCTGGTAGGCTTCGGCTGTCATAAGGACATAATCGGCTTTAAAGTCTGCACGCAGGGCATCGGGCGTGGCATCGAAATAATCGACGGGATCCAGGTACCAGCCATACGCGACCCCGATGCCAATGCCCGCAAGCAGCGCAAGAATGACGATGATCCAAAGAGTGCGGGTGGAGTTCATAGAAAAATGCCCGGGCAGGTGACCGGCGGCACCCAGAGACACTTCCGTACCGTTGCTGTCTCTCGACCCTGGCGGGGTTGGGAAGGCTCTGCCGCGCCGGGCCTGCCCGGACGGAAGAAGGATAACGCAACAATCAGGGGATGTCAAATCATAGACCATCATCACGAGATATGACTGCCGGTTAGTAAAGCGTTCGCTGGGTTAGTGAATGGCTAGGGACATCCCTACGCGACCAACAAAGTATTGCGCATGATTTTCTTAAGTTGTAAAATGATACGAGCATTAAAAATTCAGGTCGAGGATGAAGGCTTATGAAAATTCGTACTGGCAGCCTGATACGAGGGGGAATCGCAGCGGGGCTTCTTCTCACCCTTATTGCTCAACCACAATCTTCTGTTTACGCCGCTCCTGCCATGACCGTCACACCGATCACATGGAATATTGTCGGCCTGGATAGCAACAACGTCAGTGTGGGTCCGAACCATTTCCCTGTCGGCGCGCGGGTCTGTAACACAAGCACGGCGGGTGAAACGCTCACCGGTCTAACTGCCTCGCTGGTTTGGGATTCCGCCAATGCTTTCATCAATATTCGTCCGGGGACAAACACGAATTTATCTGTATCCAGCCTTGCCTCAGGTGCCTGCACAGATTTTTATTTTGAGATCGAAGTCACGCGCACAGCTGCCGCGTATGATACGAACCGGCGCTATCACATTACTATCGATTCCAACGAGACTATACCCATCAGCACACCTACGCCGCGTGAGTTATATGTGGAGCATTTGATCTCCCAGAACCGCAATACAGTTTCTGATGTACAGTATGGCACGTCCGTTGCCAGCTTAACCTCGGTAGGGAATGGCGGCACGATGAGCCTGCTAGTTGGGCAAACGTACTTTATCCGCCTCGTTGGGGCGACGGCTACGCAGGGATACGAACAGATCGAATCCTTTATCAATATTCCGAATACGATCTTCCAGATTCTCTCTGTAAATACCACCTATTCCGCGGAATCCTCTCCTACTCTTTCACCGCCCTACGACAAATTGTATGGCGACGCCTGTGTCTGGGAAAATGACCCGAACAGTCCCAATTACCGTGCATGTAACGGAGTCGGAAAGGCAGGGGGAAATGTCACTGTGACGTATGAGGTGAGAATCCTGCAGGCGCCTTCTGCGCCGCTGGTTAACCCACAGCCGCTCAGTACTTTGATCTATGACTTTTCGGGAAGCAGCTTTCACTATAATTCTGACTATGGTGTTTCCACCCGTTATGCTTACATCCTCGACCCATCGGTTGTGACAATTGCAAAAAGTTTCAATCCAGACCCTACCACGGTCAATGGGATCTCTACACTCACCTTCACGCTGACCAACCCCACGCCGGTCACGCTGACGGGTGTCAATTTTACGGATACGCTTCCCACCAGCCCGGGCGCGATGGTGGTTGCCAATCCCACCAACGCATCCACTTCGGGATGCGGCACTCCAACCTTTGCGCCGACCGTCGGCGCGGCTTCGCTTTCCTTCTCGAATGGGACGATTGCCGCCAATGGAACCTGCGCCATCAAAGTGAATGTGACTGTTCCTGTGACGGGAACCTATAACAACACGTCTACGAATATTTTTATCGGAACATTGGATACGGGGAATAATGCGAGCGATACGCTTACCGTCAACACCGCGCCTCCAGCGCCAGCCCAGGTCTGTGGACTATCGCTTGCTACCTGGACGTTTCCAGCCGCGTTCAATATTTCCTCTCCGGCGCCGACGACTTCCACGGTCAGCGCGTCTGCCTCGCCAGGTGCAGGGATCACGTCTGTTGACAGCACACAGAACAATTCCGGCACGTCAAATTCCTGGGGTTCCAATGGCGCAATAGCTACAGGAGCTACGCTCAACACGGCAAATAATGATTTTTTCGAGTTCGTCCTTAACACAACGGGTTATTCCTCCGTAACGTTGAGCTTTGCCGCGCGGCGGACAAATAATGGACCGCAAAGTCTGGCAGTCTATTATGGCACATCTGCCATGCCGCCAGGGACTCTGGCTTTTAACATGCCTGGTTTTCTCACGTCCGCAAATACCTGGCTTCCTTCGAGCGGTTTTGGTACGCTTACATTCAATTCGGGCTTGAATGCTTCGGGGAATACCTATTTTCGTATTTATGCTTTCAATGCTGCGAATTCAGTTCCCGGCTCCGATATTTACCTGGATGATATTACGTTTAGCGGCTGTGCTGTTCCTACTCCGCCTACGATCACCAAAGCATTCTCACCGAACGCGATTGCGATCAACGGTACTTCGACACTCACATTTACGCTTGCAAATTCCAATTCAATCGCACTGACAGGCGCGACCTTCACCGATACCCTTCCAGCGGGACTTCAGGTTGCAGCCACACCGTTAGCCAGCACAACGTGTGGAGGGAGTCCCACCTGGGCTCCTGCTTCGGGCGCGACGACACTTACCTTCGGATCACCCGCCGACGGCACAATCCCCGCGAGCGGTTCCTGCACGGTCAGTGTCAATATCACGGGGACAGCCGCAGGGTCCTACCAGAATGTGAGCGGGTTTATCTCTTCTACCAACGGCGGCACGAATACAGGCTCCACAGGCAGTGCAACCGCATCCCTCACCATCCTCCAGCCACCGAG
>JAICRQ010000292.1 GCA_025966435.1 Anaerolineales bacterium
GATCTACTGGCATACCACCGTACAAATGCCGGATGCATCAAACATATCTCCATTGCCAGAAAAGGTAGATGTGGCGGTCATCGGCGGAGGGTACACGGGACTAAACGCAGCGCGCACGCTGGCAAAACAGGGCATTCGGGTGGCAGTGCTTGACGCGAAGACGATCGGCTGGGGCGCAAGCTCCCGTAATGGGGGGATGGTCCTAACCGGGCTAAAGCTCGGGATGCAGACAGTGATGAAACAATATGGGCGGGAGACGGCGAAGAAATTATTCCAATGCTCCCTGGATGCCATCGACACGGTCGAACGACTCGTCAGGGAGGAAGATATCGATTGCGGTTTTGCACGCTACGGTCATCTGCTAACTGCCAATAAACCTGGGCATTACGATGCGCTGAAAGAAGAAGCGGAATTCATGGAGAGCGAGTTTAGCCACAAATTACATATCATTCCGCGAGCAGAACAACATTCAGAAATTGGCTCAAATACCTATCATGGCGCGCTGCTGGATGAATGCAGCGGCGGATTGAACCCAGCGCAATACGTAACGGGTCTGGCGGGGTCGGCAGAACGCGCCGGGGCAACGCTCCACGCCCGTGCCCGCGTCCTGCGGCTGGAGCGCAACGGGGGACGCTTCCTCGTCAAGACGGAAAGAGGTTCGCTCAGCGCCGAGTCGGTTTTGGTGGGAACCTCGGGTTACACAGGGAAGGTCACAAAGAAACTCCAACGGAAAATCATCCCGATCGGGTCGTTTATCATCGCGACCGAAAGATTGCCAGAGCATCTTGTAAAAGAAATCATCCCCAATAAGCGCATGATCTTCGATTCCCGGCACTATTTGAATTACTTCCGCCTGTGGGAGAATCGCCTAATCTTCGGCGGGCGGGCTGCGTTCTTCCCAGAGACATCCCGCACCATCCAGCGCAGTGCAAACATCCTGCGGCGGGAGATGGTCCAGGTGTATCCACAGCTAAGAGATGTGAAAGTGGAATACGTCTGGGGCGGCACTCTCGACTTTGCCTTCGACATGATGCCGCATGTAGGCGAGACAGATGGGATGTACTACTCGTTAGGCTATGCAGGTCACGGCGTAGCAATGGCGACCTATTTGGGAAAAACGGTGGCGGAAGCGATCGTCACAGGAAATATAAAAGAGCATCCCTTCGCTTCCTTCGAATTCCCGAGTGCGCCGCTGGGACTGTACAACGGCTTTCCCTGGTTCCTCCCGTTTGCAGGCGCATGGCACAGGATTTTGGATTGGGTGGAATAGAGGGAGAATAGAGATTGGAGATTAGATACGAGAGATTAGAGACTAGGGATTAGAGATTTGTTTTCTCTATTGATAACAGGGGACTTGGTCCGCCACAGGGATTTTTAGTTTCCAATGCGACTCTCTGTCATTCTGTGAGTCTACGATCAGTCTATATTTTCGAAACAGGCCGGAACAGGTGTCACAAAGAATGTGCATCTCGAACCATCTTTCAAGAGGGTTGTCAATGAATAGCCACCGGTCAGCTTCGCAGGCATAAAAGACAAACTCTCCTCTGCCGCATTCACAGGAAGTTTTACTCGTTTCGGCTCGTTTGGTCGCGCTCATGGTAATCATCTTTCTTCTGCAGTGGGTTTGGTGTGTTCATTATCCTGGGCGAAGGTTTCGAACAACCAGCCTTTCCATTGTACGTCGAGCACGCTTAAGGAGACTTTACAGATCGCTAACAACACAGCGTAGACTTGAAACCTTTCCCCGTTGATACCGTCCACAAGGCTTTGTCCGTAGCAAATTGTGAGTGAGACCGATGCCGAGCTGATCCTGCTTTAGCTTGGCGTTCTTGTTAAATGAATCCCCATATATGGCAAACATTTTTGTCAGGAAAGCCGTTTTTCGAACGGAGGTCCTTCGCTCCACGTCCACTGTGCCCTTTTAGTAGGTATCTTTCTATATTTGGGGTAGGATTTTCGCTTTAAGATTGCTTATCGAAGTGTTTCGTATACTTTTGCAGGACTGCAAGACAAGCGGTAAAATTGCGTTGACAGCCACATCATTCGCTCGGAGGAGGCTCTTTATGGTAACAAAGGCTAACGGAGAAGTGAGAGAAATGGATGGTGAAATCTATTACCCATCCGAAGACGTCATCACCCAGGCACGCCTGAAAGACTGGGAAGCCACCGCTGACAGAGCGATAAAAGACCCGCAAGCCTTCTGGGCAGCCGAAGCCGAGGAGCTGGAATGGTTCCAGAAGTGGGACCAGGTGCTGGACGACTCGAACAAGCCTTTCTTCAAATGGTTCACGGGGGCGAAAGTCAATATCGTTCACAACTGCATCGACCGCCATCTGAAGACCTATCGCAAGAACAAGCTGGCACTCATCTGGGAAAGCGAAGACGGCAAGCTGCATCAGACGTACTCCTATTACGCCATGAACCGCGAAGTCAGCCGCATGGCGAACATCATCAAAGCCATGGGCGTGACGAAGGGCGACCGCGTCACCATTTACATGGGGCGTGTGCCGGAGATTGTCTTTGCCATGCTTGCCTGCGCCAAGATCGGCGCCATCCACTCGGTGGTGTTCGGCGGCTTCTCGGTGGACTCGCTCCAGGGGCGCATCGACGACAGCCAGTCCAAGCTAGTCATCACCATGGACGGGAGCTATAACAACGGCAAGGTAGTGGAGCTCAAGCGCACAGTGGATGAGGCTCTCAAGCGCTGCCCGTCGGTGCAGAACGTGATCGTCGTCAAACGCATCGGGCACGATGTGCCAATGGAAGCGGGGCGTGACCACTGGTATCACGATATGCTGGCGCTGCCCATCGCCAATGGCAAATGCCCCACCGAAGTGATGGACGCGGAAGACCCGCTCTATATCCTCTACACATCCGGTTCCACCGGCAAACCGAAAGCCATCGTTCACACGCATGGCGGCTACATGGTGGGCACCTATACCACGCTTAAGTACGTTTTCGACATCAAGGAGGAAGACCGCTGGTGGTGCGCGGCAGACCCCGGCTGGGTGACGGGTCATTCGTACATTGTGTATGGTCCACTGCTCAACGGAGCGACCTCGTTCATGTTCGAGGGCGGACCGATGTTCCCCTACCCGAACCGCTGGTGGCAATGTGTGGAGCGCTACGGGATCACGATCCTGTACACCGCGCCAACTGCCATCCGTGGGTTGATGCGCTTTGGGGAAGCCTGGCCCAACAAGCACGATCTTTCCTCTCTCCGTTTGCTTGGTTCCGTGGGTGAGCCGATCAACCCCGAAGCCTGGAAATGGTACCACCGCGTTATCGGCAAGGAGCGCTGTCCGATCATGGATACCTGGTGGCAGACAGAGACGGGCATGTTCATGATCACGCCCACGCCCACTGTCCCGCTCAAACCTGGCTCGGGCACACGTCCGTTCTTCGGGCAGGAAGCCGAGATCGTGGATGAACAAGGGAATCCCGTCCCGGACGATACGGAAGGGTATCTGGTGCTGAAGAACCCGTGGCCCGCCATGCTCCGCACCATCTACGGCGACCCGGACCGTTACGTAAGCCAGTACTGGTCGAAGAACCCCGGCAAATACACCACCGGCGACTCGGCCAAGCGCGACAAGGATGGGTACTACTGGATCATCGGTCGTGTGGATGACGTGATCAAAGTCAGCGGTCATCGCCTGGGCACAGCCGAAGTGGAGTCGGCGCTGGTCAGTCACCCGGCGGTTGCTGAAGCCGCAGCGATCGGCTTGCCGCACGAGGTCAAGGGACAGGGCATCCACGCCTTTGTCCTGTTGAAAGCAGGCATAACCGGGACAACCGAACTGGCAGAAGAACTGCGCCAGCACGTCGCAAAAACTATGGGACCCATCGCCCGCCCGGAGGAAGTCAAGATCATCGATAAGCTCCCCAAGACGCGCTCCGGTAAGATCATGCGGCGGGTGCTGAAAGCTCGGGCACAGGGGTTGCCCGAAGGGGATATCAGTACGCTGGAGGAGTAGGAATCTAGGGCTTGCGAAGGTTCCGTTGTGGCGGCAGTGCAACTGCTGGCATAACAGTGGATTCAACCTTCCTAAGGTGCACGAACAAAACAGGCTGAGGATTATGATCCTCAGCCTGTTTTTTATTACAAGATCATTTCTTGCACTTTTGGAAACTACATTCCATGGAACGCACACTATAATCGGCTGAACACCAAACCTTATTGAGGAGTAATACTTTGAAATCGTTGCGTTTTCTTGGAAATGAAGTCCTGCTCGGTACCCTGATCGCCATCTTGAGCATATTCACTGCGCTCGCCAGTTGGCAGGGGTCTGTGGCGGATGGTCAACAGAATGAATTCGAAATTCTTGGCATGGCAAGCCTAAATGATGGAAATGCTGAGTATCTGAGAGCCAATCAGGACATTACTCAGGATTACAACTACTTCGATAACTGGTACTTAAATCTGGATGAACGCCCGGATGTCGCCGAGTACTATCAAGCCAGTTTTTCACAACCCTTACTCGATGCCATGGAACGGGATCCCGATACCGTATGGGATGACCAGTACTACGACGAGATCTACGCCGACGCCAATGCATATTTCGATGACTCCGATGCAAACTTTGAAATAGCCGGGCAATGGAACGAACGCGGCGATCATTTACAACTGGTCCTTATGATCATGGCTCTCGGTCTCGCATTTGCAGCCTGGGCTTCCCTGAACAAAGAGGAAAGCAACATGCGATCGTTATTTGCAGCCCTTGCCACGGTCACGTTAGTCATTGGTGTAATTTTCTATCTGGGAGTTCCGGTGGTAGCTGTTTAGAGCCTGTACTGGAATTTACATGATAGCGAAACCGAAACAGACCTGCCTTTCTGGCAGGTCTGTTTCGCTTATAATTACCGGCATGGCAAGCAACGAGTATGAAGAACGAATCCTGCAATGGCGCGCCAGGA
>JAICRQ010000024.1 GCA_025966435.1 Anaerolineales bacterium
GGTGCATGGACCAAAGAGTCTTTATGTATGGATGGTGGATGCATAATAATTTTCTGAGCAGTGCTACCCGTTGTTGCATGGTTAGCATTTATCAGCCAGCCTTGGTCCTGCTGCTATTACCAAGCCCAAAAAGGATTGTTGAAACGCGCGAGAATTAAGTCTTTAGCCGCCTTTTTTCCTTTCACATGCTACGTCTATAGAAAAGTGTATGGCTTTTTGTGAATAACGCGAGCATCTCAGCGCCGCCAAACCAAACCTTGCCGTTGCTTCAATCGAGTTCATTTATGCCAGAAATAAGATTGCTACCCCAATAATAGCGAGTAGCGTTCCAACAATGGCCTGCCAGCCAACCTTTTCCTTGAAGACGAAGTAGCTGATCGGCAAAATGATGACAGGCGGCAGTGCCATGAGCATACCAATGTTGCCAAACCAAAGCTTGCTGTTAGTTCAACCGGGTATCTAAAGCAGTTACTTTATAAAGACTAAACAATATTCCGCCTGAGACGAGCGTTGAAGAATCTTTAGGTGAATTCCGATTACCCTCCTTTTTGATTCCTTTTGTGCTTGTCACCTCTTTTATAAAATGTTAGAAACTCTGCCAGAAGCTGTGGACTAGTCTAATATTTCCAGTCCCTGTTGCACCAATGTTTGATAAACGCGAGATTGGGCCTTCCTTCAGCAACTGAACTAGTCATAGAAGCCGCTTTTCTGTTATTTGTTACAACCCTTTCGCCAGGTGATAATACAGATCATTCCAGCGTAATTCCTTTCTGAACTCCTCCAATTTTGTATTTTCATCAATCAACAGAAATTCAATTCCGGCCATATCTGCAAAGTTTTGTAAATGCTGGGCCGTAACAGAATAACTGAAGCCAGTATGGTGCGCACCCCCCGCATAGATCCATGCGGCGGCAGCCTCCTTAAGGTTCGGTCGTGGAATCCACAAGGCGCGAGCTACAGGTAGTTTGGGAAGCGGCGCATCGGCCGTGACGACGTCCACGATATTGGCAACGAGCCGGAAGCGTTGACCCATATCCAATATGGAGGCACAAATTGCAGGTCCGGCATTTGAATCGAAGATTAGGCGCACGGGGTCAGCTTTCCCACCAATCGAAAGCGGTAGCACTTCCAGTCTGGGTTTGCCGGCTGCGATGGATTCGCAAATCTCGAGCATGTGCGCTCCGAGCACTTTATCCCCCGATCCGTTGAAGTGATAGGTATAATCCTCCATAAAGCTAACCCCACCTTCGATGCCAACACTCATTACTTTCATCGCACGGACCAAGGCGGCGGTTTTCCAGTCGCCTTCTGCGCCGAAGCCATACCCGTCTCGCATCAGTCGTTGGACAGCTAGACCGGGCAGCTGCTTTAATCCATGTAAATCTTCGAAAGTGGTCGTGAATGCCTTGAAATTTCCTGCCCTGAGGAAGTTTCGCAGGCCGATCTCAATCCGTGCACCTTCACAGACCGAGTTGTGCTTCTCGCCGCCTTGCTGCAGCGCAGAAGAAGCCTCATATTCATCAAAATAGGATTGGACAAGATGATCCACTTCAGCCTCTGAAACTTTGTTGATCACTTTGACAAGATCTCCCACACCATAACCATAAACATCATACCCAAGCTGCATCTGTGCTTCGACCTTGTCGCCCTCCGTCACGGCAACATCGCGCATATTGTCCCCAAAGCGAGCGATCTTTGCTCCCTGCCAGTCTGCCCACGCACAGGCAGCGCGCGTCCAATTCCCTACATCAGATTGAATATCCTCTTCCAGCCAATGTCCGACAACCACTTTGCGGTTGAGCCTCATCCGGCTGCCGATGAAGCCAAATTCCCGATCGCCGTGCGCCGATTGGTTTAGATTCATGAAATTCATGTCGATTTCAGACCAGGGAATCTCGCTGTTGTATTGTGTATGGAAATGCAGGAATGGTTTCTTGAGCAGATTCAATCCGGCAATCCACATTTTCGCGGGCGAAAAGGTGTGCATCCAGGCTATGAGCCCAATGCAGTTCTTGGCAGAATTTGCCCCCAGACATAGTTCACGGATTGCCTCCGGTGTCGTGAGAACAGGCTTGAAAAGCACTTGCACCGGAATGTGAGTCGAAGCGCCAAGCACAGATACAATTTCTCGCGAGTGCTCCGCGACCTGTTCCAGTGTCTTGGGTCCGTATAAATGCTGGCTGCCCGTTACAAACCATACTTCATATTCTTTCAAATCGAGCATATGAATACCTCCTGGTTAATGAATCGGATGTAAAGACTCATCTCCCCTAAAAGTCTTTCCTCACTGACCATAGACATGAGTGTAGCGAGCATGCAGTTTCTCAACGTCCTCAGCCGAGATTTCATCCGGCACGCCGATCTGCATGGCAAGCCAGACCGTCTTGGCATTGTCTTCCGTCATGATCGCGGCCTTAACGGCAGAGCGGGCATCTTTGCCAATGGTGAAGACGCCATGATTCTTGAGTAGCACCGCCGGAGATTTCCCGATACTTTCCACGACAACCTTTCCAATAGCTTCATCGCCAATCAAGGCAAACCCACCGCATGGGATCGGCCCACCGAACTCATCTGCGATGGCTGTCAATACCACGGGGATCGGTTTATTGACAGCTGCAAAAGCAGTCGCATACGTGGAATGCGTATGCACGACTCCGCCCACGTCGGGACGATGCTGATAAATATAAAGATGACTTGCGGTGTCTGAGGAAGGCTTTAACTTCCCCTCAATTTTTCTTCCCTCCAAATCGAGGACCACCAAGTGTTCAGGGCGTAACTCTTCATAGCGCACTCCTGAAGGTTTTATCACAATGAGTCCCGTTTCCGCATCACGCGCGCTCACGTTTCCGCCCGTCCATACGACGAGATGGTTTCTGGGAAGTTCAAGATGGAGCTCGACGAGTTCTTCTTTTAATTTCTCAAGCATGCGCTTATTTCCTTGCGTCCGCTTTGATGGCTTTCAATCGCTTCATCACGTTGTTCCCGCCTCGGCCGAAGTAATCATGTAGCCTGACATATTCTGTATACAACAATTGGTACACATTTTGATTCTCGGAAATTGGAATATACATTTCATCTTTTAGATGAGCCATTACTTGTGCCGCCTCATAGATGGAGTCATATCCACCAGCCGCTTTACCGGCTGCCACGGCTCCAAACATGGCTGATCCTAATGCGGAAGTCTGTTGTGAGGCGCTTACCTTGATAGGTAGACCTATGACGTCGGCGTAAATCTGCATCAGGAGCTTGTTTTTTTCTGGCAAACCACCGCAAGCGACCAGTTCGTGGATAGGTACACCGTTTTTCTGGAACGTTTCGATAATGATGCGCGCTCCATACGCCGTTGCTTCGATCAATGCCTGATAAATTTCCTCGGGCTTAGTGGCTAATGTCGTGCCGATCAGTAAGCCAGTTAAATCTGCATCCACCAAGACGGAACGGTTGCCGTTCCACCAGTCTAATGCTAAAAGTCCACTCTCTCCCACCTTTAGGCGTCCGGCTTTTTCCTCCAGTAATGCGTGGATATCTATTTTGCGTTCTCGTGCTTCCTCCTGATAAGACTCTGGTACGCAATTTTCCACGAACCAAGCGAAGTGATCGCCCACGCAGGACTGGCCGGCTTCGTACCCGTAATAACCGGGGATGATTCCATCCTCTACATAGCCACACATGCCCGGGACCATATGTTCCTCCGAACCAAGCACCATGGCACAAGTAGACGTTCCGATGATCATCACCATTGTTCCTGGTTCGGTGACGGTGGACGCAGGGACAGCGACATGCGCGTCCACGTTGGCAATCGCGACAGCTGTCCCTGGCGGAAGCCCTGTCCATTGCGCGGCCAGTTCACTCAAGCCCCCAGCTCTTTCTCCCAGCGGACGAATATCGCGAGTCATTTTGTCGTCGATGACCGTAGAAAGTCGAGGATGGAGGCCCGCGAAATATTTATCTGATGGAAAACCCTCGCGTTTGGACCAGATCGCCTTGTATCCCGCCGTACAGGCATTTCGCGTTTCCACACCAGTAAGCTGCCAGATCACCCAATCCGCGGCTTCGATGAAACGATCCGCCGCAGCATAAATTTCTGGCGCTTCGTTAAGAATTTGCAGGGACTTCGAAAAAAACCACTCGGAAGAAATCTTGCCTCCATAGCGGTCGAGCCAGCCTTCCCCCATGATGCGGGCCGTTTCGTTGATCTTGTCCGCCTCTAGCTGCGCGGCATGATGTTTCCAAAGTTTTACCCAGGCATGCGGGTTGTCGCGATACTCCACTAAAGCCGATAGCGGCGTGCCATCGGCTTTTACAGGCAGCATCGTGCATGCTGTAAAGTCGATGCCAATGCCAATGACATCGGCAGGATTAACGCCTGATTCTTGCAGCACTGCCGGGATCGTGCTTTGAAAGGTACGGATGTAATCCTGCGGATCCTGCAGAGCCCAATCCGGTTCGAGCCGGATCTGTGTGCCGGGAAGACTTTCATCGATCACCCCATTCGAATACGTGTATACCGCAGTCCAGATCTCTTTGCCGTTGGATACATCCACTAGCACTGCCCGACCCGATTCGGTCCCAAAATCTACACCAATTGCATATTTCGCCATATGACCTCTCACAGCTCAATGATGACTTTTAATCCTTCACGCCGTGTCGCAACCCGAAATGCCTCCAAAGCCTGCTCTAGCGGAAAACGATGTGTTACAAGCGAGCGTACGTCCACCAAATCTTTGGATACCAGTTCTATTGCGCGCGGATATGTGTGTTTCATGCGTCGGACGAGCTTGATTGTGAGCCCTTTTCGGCGAGCGAGTGAAGCAGAAAAAGAAGTCTTGTCATTATCTGGAATCCCAGCCAAGATTACTTTTCCGCCCGGACGCACGGCGGAAAAGGCGTCATCAACAGCCGCCTGTACACCTGCTGCTTCGAACGCGATATCCACTCCCGCTTCTTCGAATGCCTTTCGGATCTCTCTAGCCCTGCTTTGGTCTTCCGTCAAAAAAGTCTGAGTCGCCCCGAATCCTTCCGCGGCTTCTACGCGATGGACTCGTATGTCCGTCGCCAGGATCTGTGCGGCGCCAGAAAGTCTTGCCAACTGGATGATGAGTAAGCCAATCGGGCCACAGCCAAACACACCGACACTCATCCCTGCCTTGATCTTTCCCAAATCCACCGCGTGAATGGCAACCCCGAGCGGCTCAAGCATCGCACCATCTACCTCGTTGATCGCATCCGGAAGATCAAACAAACATTTCTGGGGCCACGTCATGACCTCACGCAGGCCACCATCCTGGGTGCCATGACCTGCAAATCTTAAGTGGGCGCATAGATTGGGATGTCCTTTTTTACAGTATTCACATTCGTCACAGGGAACAGCAGGATCTACTGCAACTCGCCTGCCATCAGTGGTGATAGCGGCAAACTCATGTCCAAGCACAAGGGGCTTATCGAGTCGCGCATCTCCGATGCTGCCCTCACTAAACCAATGCAAGTCAGAGCCGCAGATTCCGACTGCTTTTATGTGCAGAGTTGTTTCCTCTGAAACGTTACCCGGCGGATGTTCATCGTGGAGGCGCAAATCACCAGGAGCGTGGAGGCGTAAAACTTTCATGGAATGACCTCACCTTCTGCGTTGTACGAGTAGTTTATGACACTAAAGCCAGTAGGGCGCATGATGCTTAGTTTAATGATGTATTCCTCAGCAGGGATTGGAAATTCAATCTCATTTGTCCATTGCGAGGCTGGAGCTAATGTTGGCAAGGGAATATCTCCCTCCGAAAGGTTCCGCGTATGATCTGGCGAGGCGACCTGCCAACGCAGAGAATAGCCGCGCAGAGTGTAGACCGGCATACCCACTGTTGGAAACAACAAGATCTCGATAATCAAAACGAAAATCCTGCGCCTAAAGGTTGGCTTTGTCAATTCATCTCTTTCAAAAGCGGATCCAGTCCTTCATCTGAAACCAGGATCAGAACGTCCCGGGGAAGTATCTGCACCTCTCCTATAAGCTCCATTTGGTTTAGCAAATTTTGAGAAGGATGTGTGACACGGACTGTCTGAGGGCTGTCACTGTGATTCAATAGAAAGTACAGCGATTTTTCACCTTGTATCCGGCGGGCGATCTCCATATCTGAGGAGATCCCGAAACTTTCCTGGGCGTTCGTTATCCCGAACAACCACTTTGCTAGTACATCGTATAACTGTGTATCGCCTACCGCGCCGACATAAACTGCCCGTCCATTGCCAAATTGATTGAGGGTAATTGCAGGCTTACCTGCATAAAAGTCTTGGGTATAGTGCGCCACAGTTATCGCACCCACTGGCTTGAGTATGTCACACAAGACACCCACTGATATACAGTCATTATCCGCAAGCTCAGGGATCGTAAACTCAACGCCATTTTGCATCTGGCTGCTCAGCGAGTCATACTCTTCTACTTCTACGCCACAGATCTCAGCCAGTAACCCGGGTAATCTTCGATTGACAACCATATTGCTTTCATCTTTTACGCCTGTACGCTGCGTGACAACTAGGGTCCCTCCCAATTGCACATAGCGCTTTAAGTTCTCAGCGATATCTTCTGTAACAAGGTGTAAGGCTGGTGCGATGACAAGCTTATAAGAGGACAGGTCTGCATTAGGTGAGATGATATCCATAGAGGCATACTGCTGATAGAAGGCCTGGTAGATCTGGTGAAAATGTTCCGCATAGCTAAAGCGTGGATTGTTCGGTTGAATTTGAAACGCGAATCGTGAGTCGTAGGAAAGCATTATAGCGACGGACGATCTAACTTGTGAGCCGAAAATTTCATCCCCAATCCTTTGAATCTCGGCCCCCATACGCTTGATTTCCTCATAACGGCGGCTGGGATGTCCATCATGATCTAGCAGGCCGTGCCAATATTGTTCTGTGCCAAATCGAGCGGTTCGCCAGCGGAAGAAAATAATTCCATCTGCCCCATGGGCAATCGATTGATATGCCCATAACCGAAGCTCGCCGGGACGCGGGGTTACGCTTAATATCTCCCATCCGCCCGGACCGGCCTGTTGTTCCATTACCCAGAAGTTCCTAGATTTAAGCCCGCGCATCATGTCATGATTAAGAGCATTGGAGCTAGGATTGACACCGTTTTCCATAGTCCATTGCATACGTGGATAAATATCCCAGGTCACAAAGTCAAGATTGCGCGCCAGGTCAAAATAATTCAGTTGGTCATACTTAAAACCCATGAAGTTATGAGTAATGAAGTGCTGAGGACATTTGGCGCGCAGGATGTCGATCTGCATCTGTTGATACGCGACATAGGAATCCGAGCAGAAACGGTAGTAATCCAATGCAAGTCCCGGGTTCGGGGAACCGCCCGTTGTGAGTGGGACCGGGATTTCCGTCCAATCGTTATAACTATGACTCCAAAAAACGGTTCCCCATTTCTGGTTTAGCTCTTCGAGCGCCTGATATCGCCCGCGCAACCAGGACTGGAACTTCTGGGCGCATACGGGACAATAACAGCGGTCACCGAATTCATTGTCAACCTGCCAGCCGATCACTGCGGGATGGTTGGCGTAATGATCTGCCATCTCACTCACGATGCGATTGGTATGATGATGGTATAAGGAATGATTGGGGCAGTATTCGCGGCGGTTTCCAAAGGTAACCCGCATACTATCCTCCCGCACGCGGAATAATTCTGGGGATTTTGCCATCAACCAGGGAGGAGGAGAGGCAGTGGGTGTACCCAAAATAATGCTGATATTGTAAGACTGAAGAACTGCAATGGCACGGTCGAGCCATTCAAAATCGAATCTGCCATCTGATGGTTCCATCCTAGACCAGGCAAACTCTGCCAGACGAACAACATTGAAACCCGCCTCAGCCATTAGCTGGGCATCAATTGTCCAGCGCTCTTCTGGCCAATGTTCAGGGTAGTAATCAACACCAAAACGAAACATGTAAGTCTCCCGGAGTAGTAACTCTATATCAGCCGTAACTGAATACGAGGTTCGTGCCTATCGCGCACAAGCGCGATGTTCCAAGAATTTACTTTTTAGCCTTTGATGGCACCGGCGGTGATTCCCTCGACGAAGCGGCGTTGGAAGATTAGGAAGATGATCAAGAGAGGGAGGAGGCTGATCACGGAGGCGGCCATCTGAACATCATAGACTGTACGTCCTACAGGTCCCACAAGGGAGCGAATGATCAGGGGCAAAGTAAAATGCTCAGGCGACTTCAGATAAATAAGGGGGCCGATGAAATCGTTCCAGGATCCCATAAAAAAGATCAGTCCGAGGCTTGTCAAGCCTGGAGCAATAATGGGCAATATGATGCGCCAGAAAATTGTAAACTCGCCCGCTCCATCGATTCGGGCTGCGTCTATCAACTCATTGGAAACAGACATGATATATTGCCGCATAAAAAAGATACCGAACGCATTCGCAGCCCCAGGGATAATCAACGGCCAGAACGTGTCAATCCATTTAAGGTCGCGCATGATGATGTAAACAGGCACGAGTGTAACGGCGCCTGGGATCACCATAGTTCCAAGCAGGAACGCAAATAAAGCTCCCTGGCCCGGAAATCTAAATTTTGCAAACCCATATCCTCCTAAGGCACAGAAGAATAACCGTAATATCGTCGCGCTAAAGGCAATGACAAAAGTATTTTTGACAATGCCCAGGATGTTGTACTGTTCTTGCAAATATTTATAAGCATTCAACGTTGAGTTGGGCGAGATAATGATCGGGGGAATCGCAAAGATTTCATCTGCCGGTTTCAGTGAAGTACTGACCATCCATATAAAGGGCAAGATCATGAAGGCAGAGGCTGCAATGACCAGTCCATACATGAGTATATCGGTTAAAAAGAGGGATAGTCGGCGAATAGGCATGGTGTTCTCCTAATCTACCTGTTGTCCAAAATAGCGGAATTGCAGTAAGGTCAAGACAAAAAGGATAATGAAAAAGAGGTAAGCCATTGCCGAGGCATAACCTAGACGGAAGTTACCAAAAGCTTGATTGAAAATAACAATGACGGGCGTAAGGGTCGCATTAATCGGACCCCCGCCGGTGAGGTTATAAATCTCACTAAAAAGATTGAAGCTACCCATCGTCGATAGCACAACTGAGAAAAGAATGACAGGACGCATCAATGGGATGGTGACATAGAAAAATGCTTGCATTGGGCTTGCCCCATCAATGAGAGCCGCTTCGGTTAATTCACTAGGAATGGTTTGCAAGCCTGCCAACATGATGACCATGTTGTAGCCAAGCCAAGCCCAGATGACCAGCAAGCACAGGGAAACTCTTCCGCCCCATGCACTTTCCAGCCATGGGACAGGAGAAACGTTGAATATTCCCAACAAAGTATTCACCAAGCCATATTTTTGATTCAACAGCAGCCGGAATGTAAAGCCGGCCGCTACGATATTCATAATGTAGGGGATGAACAGGATTGTACGGAAGAACCGAAACCCGCGTATCCGTTTCGAATTAAGAATCACTGCTAATACTAGAGCGAGAAACGTCATGAGCGGCACATACATAAAAAATAGAATGACGCCGTTTGCCATGGATTGCCAGAATATCTTGTCTTTGAACAACAGCTCAAAATTCCGAAATCCAACAAACTTAATAGGTCCCAGGCCTTTCCATTCTGTAAAACTTAAATACAAAGAAAAGAGGATCGGATAAGCTCCAAAGATAAGGAACAGAATATAAAACGGGGAAATGAACAGATATGGCCAGCGTACTTTGTAAATATCTTTCCAAGCCTGGGCAAGTTTTTCAGCTGGACGGAGGGCAGGACGCTTCAGAAGTGTTGTTTTAGCCATGACGAGCCTTAAAGGATTGCGGATCTAAGGATGTGGAGAAGATATCTCCCCACATCCTTAGAGTTCAAATCATCGTGAAATGATTGTTTATGGCATACCTGTTTGCGCCCGAATCGAGTCCGCGGCTTCTTTCAGCGCATCGGCAGCCGACATTTCTCCGGTTGCAACTTTCTGGATCGCCGTAGCAACAAAGCCATTCATCTCAGGATAATGCGGACCGTAGACGTAAGCGATCGGAACCTCTTTCACCACATCGACGTACATTTCGCGGACGGGCTGGTCGGCAAAAAATGGATCCGTCTCCGTGAAAACGGGATCTGCATAAGCGGCTTCCAGAGATGGGAAGAAATCAGAAGACTTGAACATTGCCACCTGGTTCTCAACATTACCGAATAAGAACTCGGTGAGCGCCCATGCTGCTTCCTTATTCTGGCTTTGGTCGGGAATCACGAAAGCGGAACCGCCGTCATTCGCGGCGCGAACTTGTCCTTCTTCTATCGTCGGCATTAATGCTACCCCCCATTTTCCTTCGGTACCCGGCGCAATCCAGCCTTTCAGGAAAGCGCCCATCCAGGCGGCTTCAATCAGGGTTGCGATGGGTTTGGCGTCCGTCTCGGCTGCCAATTCAGCATACCAGCCATCCGTCCACTCAAGCTGATCTGATGTTAGGTTAGCATCCCAGAACTTACTCATCATCTCTAGTGTTGCAATATTCTCGGGACTGTCCACTGTAACTTGCCCCTCTGCATTATAGTAGCCAAGCCCTTGTTGCCAGAGCATCATCTCATACAGACGACCGTAATTGTTCGCTTTATTATTCGAGAAGCAAGCGGATCCGGTTTGCTCCATGATGGTTTGACAAACATTGAAGTAATCATCCCAAGTGGCTACGGCTTCACTCACACTCTCCGGATCTGACGGTAAACCTGCGGCGTCAAACACATCTCGGCGATAATAAAACACTACCGGCCCACTATCCCAGGGCATAGCATAGTATCTGCCATCGAGTTCAGCGTCAGCCCATTTATATGCATTCATCTTATCCAGATAAGGGGTCACCCATTCAGTCATATCAGTCAGTCCGCCCAGGGAGACGATTTGGGCCAGATGACTGTTTTCGACGAGCGATATGTCAGGAGCTCCTGTGCCAGCTTGAAGAGCCAGAGGAAGTTTTTGGTAAACGTCGGTTGGTGCGTATTCGACAACCTCTACCTCGACATTCGGGTGGAGCTTTTTGAACTCATCCAAAACGCCGCTGTTAATAAGTGTGTCATGTGCAGCTTTCCACATCCAGAGCGTGACTTTGCCAGATAGCTGCTCCGGTTGCGCCGGCGCCTCTGTTGCAGCCGGTGGAGTCGCGGCGGCGCCTCCGCAGGCAGTCAAGAGGATGGAGGTTACCACGAGCAGAAACAAAAGAGTCTTTAAGCGAAACATGATCTTTTCTCCTTTTTATGGGTATCGGCTCTCCTTGCGGAGATTTCGATACGATATAATCAGGAAGGCGAGATTGACCTTGGGTGACCAAGGCTCATCCGCTCAACCTGGAAGTGCTTGCCCTGAGATGTCGAGTCAGCGGGCAGGTACTTCCTTTGCTAGCGTGATACGTTGCTTTATGATCCTAGCTCACCTCCTTTATCCTTAATGAACTTTGGCGAACAACCGGTGTCGGTGACAAAATAAAAGAATTGGAATGTTCCGATTCCAATCCATCCAAGTTTGATTCGATAATTTGAATAATTTGTTCAACAGCAACTTTTCCGATCCGGTACTGATCCTGCTGTATGGTTGTCAGGGGAGGGAAGAAAAAAGCGGACTCAGGTATGTCATCAAAGCCTACCACCCCCAAGTCTTCGGGAATCCGGCGTCCCTTTTGAGCGGCCACCTGCATGACCCCTAACGCCATCTGATCATTACCGACAAAAACAGCATCCATTTCAGGGTACTGAATCAATAACTTTTCAATGGCTTGTGCGCCGCTGGCGGAAGACCAGTTCCCCTCTACCCAATGATGTACATCTGGTTGCATCTTCGCTTCCGCGAGAACAGCTTCCCAGCCTTTCATGCGCTGCTGCGCTTCCCACCAATCCATGGGTCCGGCAATATGTCCGATATGCTTGTAGCCTTGTTGAAACAAGTGACGTACAGCCATTTGGGCGCCTAGGTAGTTATCGATGGAAACGACAAGTACGTCTTGGCGGGGTTCCATGGCTAGATATACCATCGGAATACTGGTTTCGAGAGAATGATGGTTGATCCACTTGCGGTTGTCGCCTACTTCTGCGACAGCCCAAATAATTCCATCTACATGACGGTCATGGAGCGCTTGGAAGATAGGCGTAATCTCTGCTGTATCAAATTGGGGTAGCTCCTTAAGTAATAACGAATAGCCTTTTTCTTCGGCAGCTTTCGTGATGCCACTTAAAGTCCGAGACGGCCCAATAAAGCGTAAACCTGCGGTAACTACCCCCAACGTATAGCTACGCTGTTGGATCAGACTTCGCGCCAAAGCGCTCGGTCGGTATTTTAGTTCTTCAATAACAGTTTGCACCCGTTTGCGGGTTTCTGGCGAGACATCTGGTCTCTTGTTGATTACGCGGGAAACAGTTTGCGTAGAGACACCTGCCGCAGTGGCAACTTCCTTAATGGTAGGGCGACCGGCGCGTAGGTGCATTGTTATCGTTCCCGTTATCGATAACATAATAGCAAAACACAAAGCGAGAGTCAAGGGGGAATTTTTATCTGAGTATCCTTAGCCGAACAACTTAAAACGCGCTCAGCTTGTCGACTATTATTGATCATGAAAACAAAGAAAATCAGGTAATGAATTATCAATTATGTATTTTCCCCGTAATTATGAAAGATTTTAAGCACAAAGACAGCCTACGCTTGCTTCTCATTCCTTGTCAGAAGGGTGAAATTCTAGGACTTAAAGAGAATATTGTCTCAACGCGCGTGAATGGGGATTTTAGCCTTGTTTAAGAACCCCACTCTTGCTCCAAACCATCGTTATATGCAACTAAGGAATCGCCAGTTCCGCTGTAAGACAGAAATTGGACCATTTGTGTAACGACTTTCGTAAAGAACCTAACACAATCTGCCCGTTGGCAGGGAGCATAGCACAATGTATCGTGAGAATTTGATCTTGTTTTTATCGTAGACATATTGAATTGCGTATATACAAGCACAAGAATGACCCACCCTTATCGCCTGTGCCTTGTCAGATACGCGGGAAATTCGAACATAAAGAAAGATACTGCCCGAATAGTCAAGATTTGGGGTTTTGACCTAATTTGGCTCCGTAAGATCAATAGAAAAATATATGGCTTTTTGTCTATGCCATGAGCGTGCTTGCCACGCCAATTTCCGCATGCTGAACCGCAAGTAAGGAAGCCGAAACGCCGAGCAGTGGACCGACCAGTGCCCCGAGGACGAGCAGGGGAAGCACCCGCGGTTTCTCGCGCAAAGCCGTAAACGTGGCGCTGACCTTGCGATCGAAAAGAGCCCATCCCCAGATAAAAATAACGGCGGCGAGCATACGGATGGCATTCGCCTGGAAGGGAGAAAAATCACCGAACATGCCCTGTTTCGAGAGCACCAGCCCGACTGCCTGCCCGAGCCCTGCCAGCACCCCAAACAGCACGCCGCGCCGGGTATGCCCGCGCGGTGTATTGGGTGGTTCTTCGTGAGACAGAACCACCCAGGCGATGCCTGTCAGTGCCAGGACAATTCCGGTGATTTGCAGGATGTCTAGAACCTCGCCGAAGAAGACCCAGGCGATGATCGAGCCAAAGATGGGAGCGAGGCTCAATAACAGCGTGCCAAGCCGTGGTCCGATGGAGACAAGTGCTTGAAACAGAAACGCGTCACCCAGAGAAAGACCAATGATCCCCGAAAGCCCGAGCCAGAGCCAGCGTGAGCTTTCTGCCGAGAAGGGCAACGGCTCGCGGAAAAAGACCAGGTTGATGATCACGAGGTAAATCAATGCGAATGTGAGACGCACTTGGTTCGTGGCCTGCGAGCCAACCATGCGCCCGGTCTGTGTAAAGATCAGCGCGGTCACGGCGAAGAAAAAAGACGTCGCGAGGGCAGCCAGCTCACCAATGAAATTCATATTCAGTTTTCCCTTTAGGAGGAGAATAGCAAAACACTCAGTGCGAACGTCACTGTTTACCGGAAGCGCGGAATCCAGCGCGGGACGTTCTGGAGATAGTCCTCATACGCCGTGCCAAACTTCCTTTTCAATACAGGCTCTTCATAATACGTCACAAAGGTATGAAAGGACAGGAAAACAAGGATGGCATATACCAATAGATTCCAATAGCCGAACCACAGGAAGTACCCGAGGATCACTGCCAGTACGCCTGCGTACATGGGGTTGCGGACGTAGCGATAGAAACCCGCTGCGACCAACTCCTTCGGCGGGTCGATCGGCGCAGGCGTGCCATGTCCTTGGGTGAGGAAATTCCAGAAGCTCCAGAGCAGAATGATTCCGCCAATCGCCCAGAGCGGGAACGCAAGATAAGCAAGAATCCCGGTTTCGATCTGCGCTCCTCTCCTGAGCAACGCCAGAGGAATATAACCGGCGACCACGCCTGGAGCAAGGATGAGAAATAGAAAAGATTTAAGTGCGGTCATCAAGCCTGCCTATTCACGTATGGAAAACACAACACCTAATTGCTTTAATAAATCATATAGATCCGGCCCACCCCAGTGCTCCACGAACTTGCCATTCTCCACGCGAAGGATATCGATGAGGGTGACCGTGATCGTTTTTCCGGTCGGCTCGATGCCCTGAAAGACTCCCCTGTGAGTACCTTGCATCGTTGATCGGAAGATCACGTATTTGTCTTCTGAGAATACATCTTCCACGATAATCCTCACATCCGGGAACGCAGCATGGAAGCCCGCCAGCCGCTGCTTCTGACCTTCGAGTGAAAGCGGCTCCAGTGTGGGCGAGAGATGCCGGCGATAATTTTGCCCAAAGTATGTATCGACAGCGTCCAGATTGCCTCTCGTCCACACTTCTTCGATATAGCTGCGGACGAGAGCTTTAAGGGTAATCATTTTGACTCCACGAGAAGTTGCGGCAACTACTTGCGCGCCAGTTGTGTCCGATGAAAATTGAAGTGCCTGATCGGGTAATAAAACAAACTTTCCAACGTCATAAATTCATCAAAGTTGGGATCCCATTTCACTGGATAATACATACCACGTTCCCATTCGTCATCCTTAATCGAGCTGGCTTTTTTCACGAGGGAGGCGTAAACACTGTCGTAGATGCTTCCAATCCGACGGCGTGTAAACACCTTGCCCTGCCCCCGGGCGCCGAGTGCGTTGATCCAGTTGAATGGACCGGTCAGTGCATTCAGCAGCCAGGCAAACCACTTGGAGGAGCCTTTCGGCAACCTGCCCCATACGCGTGTCATGGGTAACAACACATTCACGATAATAAACCCGAAGGTGATATGAGCGATGATCTCGCCATTCGTCCAGCCTGGGTTGAGGCTATGTTTTTGAAAGTCCTGCTCGGAAAACGATTTCAGCAGGCTGTGAAACGAATCCCGGGCACTGGCAAGCTGTGAGAGAATTTCGTCTCTTTTGGAATCCATTCTTACCTAGCTTTCTTCATCCGGGCGTCGCCGGATACGAGTCATTCATCCCAGCGAGACAAGTTGTAGACGACAAATATCATCCCTGTGATAAACAGGATCCCGCCCAGTAAAACGACGTGCCAGTTTTGAAAGCCGTAGTCTGTCACATCCACAGGCAAAAAGTCAAAGCCCAGCAGGAGCAGAATACCGCCGAGGAGGGCATCCGTGGCGCCGCTGATCACCAATGCCAGTCGTTTAGTTCGGTTGGGAGAGCTATTCATGTTATTTTCCCCGTTTCTTCAACCACTTCAACAGCTTGTCTTTGGGCCAACAGTTGATGACGTCATTTTTCGTCAGCCAGGCGCGGCGGGCGGTGGCAACTCCGTAAGGCAGCATGTCGAGGTCCTCTTCGGAGTGCGCGTCGGTGTTCAGCGCGATCGGGATTCCCAATTCCTTGGCGCGCCGGGCATGGATATCGTCCAAATCGAGGCGGGCGGGGTGGGCGTTGATCTCCATCGCCACGCCCGTTTCCGCGGCGGCTTGCAGGACGGCTTCGATATCCAGATCCGCGCCTTCGCGCTCCTGGATTAGACGCCCCGTGGGGTGACCGATAATGTCCACGTGCGGGTTGCGGATGGCGTTGATGACGCGCTGTGTGACCTTTTCCCGCGGCTGCCGCAGGCTGGTGTGCAGGGAGGCGACCACCAGGTCCAGGCTTTCCAGAAACTCATCCGGGTAATCGAGCGTGCCGTCGGCGCGGATCTCCACCTCACTGGCGTGTAAAACGAGGATACTGTCGCCAAGCTGCTTCTGAATCTTCTTGATCTCCCTGGCTTGCTCCTTGTGCCTCTCCATGCTCAGGCCGCCTGTCACACCGAGGCTCACCGAATGATCGGTGATGGCGATCACCTTCATGCCGCGCTTGGCTGAAGCACGCGCCATCTCCAGCATGGACAGCTTCCCATCGCTCCAGGTGGAGTGCATTTGCAGGTCTGCTTTCACATCCTTTTTCTGGATCAGCTTCGGGAGCTTGTTCGCTTTTGCGGCCTGAATCTCACCCCGGTCTTCGCGCAGCTCGGGGGGAATCCACGGAAGCCCGAGCACATCGTACACTTCCTCCTCCGTGGTGCAAAAAATCTCACTGCCGTCGATGATGTTTTTAAAGGAATGATCCGATAACGATAAATCCTTTGCAAGCGCCATTTCGCGCAGGCGGATGTTGTGTTCCTTGGACCCCGTGGCATAGATCAAGGCGGTGCCGAATTCCTTCGGTGGATGGACCCACAACTGCACCCGCAAACCATCATTGAACTCAATACTCGATTTCGTCGGACCCTTCCCTAAGACCCTGTGAATGCGCGGCAGCTTGACGAACATATCCATCACCGCCTGCGGATCTTTCGATGCAACCAGAATATCCAGGTCGCCTACTGTGTCGCGCATCCTTCTCAGGCTTCCGCCGGGCTGCGCATCCACGACTCCCTTGACCTTTTTAAAC
>JAICRQ010000338.1 GCA_025966435.1 Anaerolineales bacterium
ACCGGTTTGCGGTCTGCTATCACTCGTGTGATCAATGATTATGCTCGCAAGAACGGCTTGCTCAAAGACGCGGACCCGCCCTTCTCAGGTGATGATACACGCGAGGGGTTGACTGCGATTGTTTCTGTCAAACACCCAAACCCGCAATTTGAATCACAGACCAAGGTCAAGTTGATGAACCCTGAGGCGCAGACCTACGTCACGCAGGTGGTGGGTGAGGCGTTTCGCACATTCCTAGAGGAAAACCCTCAAGCAGCAAAGACCATTATTGCCAAGTGCCTCACCTCCGCTCGGGCGCGTGACGCAGCAAAAAAGGCACGCGATCTTGTTATCCGCAAGTCGGCACTCGAGTCGCTGACACTGCCCGGCAAACTGGCGGATTGCTCCGAACGGGATTCATCCAAGACCGAGCTCTACATCGTGGAAGGTGACTCGGCAGGCGGCTCTGCCAAGCAGGGACGTGACCGTCATTTCCAGGCGATCCTGCCGCTGCGCGGAAAGATCCTCAATACCGAGCGGGCCCGTCTTGACAAAATACTAGGTAACAACGAAGTGCGCGCGCTCATCTCTGCCCTGGGCACTGGAATTGGCGATAACTTTGATGTAGAAGGGCTGCGCTATGGTCGCATCATCATTATGACCGACGCAGACGTGGATGGCAGCCACATCCGCACGCTGCTGCTGACGTTCTTCTTCCGTTATATGCCGAAGTTGATCGAGGATGGGCACTTGTATATTGCTCAGCCGCCCTTATTTCGGGTTGCATATAAGAATCAGGTCAAGTACGCGTACAGCGACAAGGAAAAAGATAAAATCGTGAAGGAAGTCGGTGAGAAGGCAAGCATTCAGCGCTATAAGGGCCTCGGTGAAATGAACCCGACCCAGTTGTGGGAGACGACCATGAACCCCGAGAACAGGACCCTGCTTGTCGTCACGATCGAGGATGCCGCAGAGTCCGACCGTACTTTCGACATGTTAATGGGTGACGCCGTGGACCCGCGCCGCAAATTCATCCAGACCCATGCCAAGGCCGTCAGAAATCTCGATATTTAGTCTGAAGAATCGAACGTCCCGAAGACTATAGTCTTCGGGACGTTTTGCTTAAGGAATGTTAATCTTTACTTCTTTGTTATGAAAGTACCATAGTTAGGCTCGAGGGAGTGGAGTAAAATTCTTTGCACTCCAGCAGTGGATTAGCTGGGGACGAAGGTTATGAGCGAATCATATCGTGTGAATGATGCCCTAGGCAAAATTACACAGTGGATCGTATTGATTTATCAGACGATCGCTGTCCTCATCTTTGCCGCGTCTATGATCTTGGGGCTGGACTGGTTAAACGATCCATTTATTGGTGGAATGTTCGAGCAGACGATGGTGCTGAACGGCACTGATACGCGTGAGCCTGGCGAGCAGTGGGCTTTGTATGAGGAGGGATTTAAGATCGGTGACCAGCTTGTATCGGTCGACAGCCATCCTATTTTGAGTGGGGAAGACCTTCATCAGACCCTCATCACTTTGCAAATCGGTCAGAGTGTTCCAGTCGAAATGCGCACCAGCGAGGGCGAGGTTCGCACCGTGGATGTGACACTCGAATCCTTTTCGACGCCGGACCGTGTTGCCTTCTTTGCCATCCCCATGTTCATGAGCGCCGTCTTTCTGGGCCTGAGCTTATGGATTTTTGGCTTGCGTCGAACTGAAGCGGCTGGACGGGCGTTTTCGATGATGACAACGTCGATCGCAATTGTGATCGGGTCGCTTTTCGATCTGTATAGTTTCCATTATTTCACCTATGCATGGACACTGGCTGCGGCTTTATCCGGCGGAGCGGTGATCGATCTGGGTCTTTGTTTTCCTCAGGAGGCGCGCCTGCTGCTCCGGCGCCCGTACCTGCGCTGGTTCGGGTATGTGGTTGGGATCGCTCTGGCGGTGAGCGCCTTCTCCACGTTATACGATTTCCAGAACCCCACGGCATACTTTGGAGCCTGGCGGAATATTTATATTTTCGTCGGGATCTCTGCTCTGATCTATTTTGGGGCGTTGACGATTAATGCATTTTTCACCCAGTCACCTGTTGTCAAAAGCCAGGCACGAACAATATTACTAGGAGCCCTGCTTGCCTTTGGACCGATCGTTTTCTGGTTGTTGTACTCCTCCTGGAGAAATGCTGGCGGAACTGAGGAAGCGGTTCCATTTAACCCATATCTCTTTGTTCCCTTTATTCTGTTCCCTCTGGCAAACGGATATGTGATTCTGCGCTTCCGTCTCCTGCGCACTGATTACTGGGTGCGTCAGGGAATGGTGTACTTCCTGCTGACAGTCCTCGCAGTGGCGGCATATGGCTTGCTTGTCACGGGAATCGGGTTGATTGCTTCCAACTTTGTGAGCGCCAATAACCCATACCTGATCGGCGGTCTGGTGTTTTTGATCGCCGTATTCCTCGAACCCTTGCGAACCCGCCTGCAGACACTGGTGGACAGTGCCTTCTTCCGCGGGCAGCGCGCCTATGAGGAACGACTCCGTGCTTTTAGCCATGAACTGACCAATGCACGCGACCTGAACGCGATCGGGCGTGTCCTGCGGGAACAGATCTCCAGCAGCCTGGTGCCGAACCGTTTGCACATTTACACGTATGACTCGTTGAATGATCAGTATGTGGCGCTTGCCAATGGAGATGGGCGTCCGACAAGTGACATCCGCTTTTCATCGAACAGTTCCCTGGTGCAATACTTCCAAAGGGAAACCATCCCACTCTATCTTGATACCATCAATCCTCCCATAGCGATACGCGGGGATGAAGCGCGTTTGTCCTTGCTGGGGGCACGGCTTTTCGTGGCGTTGCCAGGAGAGGAACTTCCGGTTGGCTGGCTTGCTTTGGGAACGCCGCTTTCCGGCAGCTTCTATACACCGAAGGATCTGGATTTTCTGGATAACATCTCTGACCAGTCGTCGGTTGCGATCTCGCGCGTACAGACGGTTGTGGACCTTAACCGCCGCCTGCAGGAAATGAACGCTCTGACGCGCGTGTCTCAGGGTGTGAACGTCACGCTTACGTTCGACGATGTGCTGGAATTGATCTTTACGCAGGCTTCTCAGATCATTCCTTCGTCGCTCTTCCACATTACGCTGTATAACAAAGCAGCGAATTACTTCTACTACGGCTTCCGCGTGGACGATGGAGAGCGCATCACCAGCCTCGAGAACCAGCCGCTGCCATCCAGCCTCGGTTTGGGACAGGAGATCATACGCAGGGGACGCCCGATCCTTACGCAGGATTATTTGCGTGAGTGCCGGGCACGGAATATCACGCCTTCTGTGCAGGGCATGTATGCCTGGATGGGTGTGCCGTTGAATTCCGGTGCAGAAACGATCGGGGCGCTAAGCGTAGGCAGCAGCGATGCCACAGTGACGTATACAACGGCGCAGCTCGACCTATTACAAGCCATTGCCGACCTAACCGTGGGGGCTATTGTGAAGGCTCGTCTTTTACTGGAGAGCCTGCAGCGAGCCTATCAGCTTTCGACGCTGAATGAGATCACGCGCCAGCTCACATCCACTCTCGAGCAGGAGCCATTGCTGCGAAACATCCTCGAGAACGCGGTCAATATTTTGAATTGTGAAGCCGGCACCTTGTTCCTGATGGACGAACCGACTGGTGACCTGATCTTCCGCGTGACCGCCGGACCTGTGGCGGGGAATCTATTAGGGCAGCGCCTCCCGGCAGGTACAGGGATCGTCGGGCGCGCCGTACAGTTGCGTGCACCTGTCATTGAGAACGACGGTCAGCGCTCCCCGACTCGGTATGGGGCAGCAGATAAACAAACAGGTTTTATCTCGCGTTCGCTTCTCGCTGTTCCGATGCAGATCAAGGATCGTGTCCTCGGGGTGATCGAGGTCATCAACCGCAAAGATGGACTGCCTTTCGTGGAAGACGATCAAAACCTGTTGACTGCGTTCGCAGGTCAGGCGGCAGTTGCCATTGAAAATGCCCGTCTGCTGGCACTTACGGACCAGGAGCTGGCAGAGAAGGTGGAAGAACTGCAGGTGATGGGGCGCATCGTCCGTGAGTTGAACGCCAGCCTCGAAGTGGTCCATGCCATGCGGACGACCCTTGAGTGGGCGATCCGACGTTCGAATGCCGAAGCCGGCTTGATCGGTATGATTGAAGGGGATCATCTGCGTCTGATGGCGCACCAGGGTTATGAGGATATCTTCCCTTCGGACAACGAGGCAGAGATGCCGATCGAATCCTCCGCGATTCGTTCTGCCATCGAGAGCGGACAGCCCAGCCAGATCTCTCTGGTGAGCAATGGGGCGCGGGGTATTCTGCCGATTGCGCACACGCAGATCATTGTCCCGATCCGCCGCGAGGCGCAGGTGATCGGTTTGTTGCTGCTCGAAAGCACCAGCGACTCGCAGGGCAATCTAACATTCCTAAACAATTTGAGCGATAGCGCA
>JAICRQ010000502.1 GCA_025966435.1 Anaerolineales bacterium
CGCGCTTTCCATATGTGTACCTGGGGACCGAACCGGCGATCACCACGCCGTTGGTTGAAGAAACCGAGATTGAGGAGCCAATCGAGGCACCAACAGAGGATCCAATCTTCGAGGATCCAATCTTCGAGGAGCCTACCGAAGAACCTAGCGGGATCATTACTCCTCTGGCTCCAACTGCCACCATTGTTCGAACTCCCACCCGTCCCGGAGCAGGCACGCCGATCGTTCTCACGCTTCCAAATGTAACCAATACGTCTCAGCCTACACTAACATCTGTGTCTGGGCCGCCCTTTAACCCTAATATCTATGATGATGTCTATCCCGGTCTTATTTACTCTCAAGGCTGGCGTTCGACCAATTCTGGAGGCACCCTGCATGTTTCAGATACACCTGGAAATACAATCTCCTTCCGGTTTATTGGAAGAGAGCTGCGTCTCTTATATCAGGGTGGCCCTACATTAGGGCAAATTAGGATTACTATCGATAATGTAAGTGAGACGCTCGATCAATCCAGCGGGAATGAGTGGGTTTCCGAACAGTTTACAAACGGCACCCATTCAGTTCTTATCACCCACACCGGCGGCGGCTCGGTCAATTTGGACCAGGTTATTATTCCGGAACCTGTCAACACACCGACCCCAACCCGAACTCCGACTGCTACTCAAAGTTGATAAGGCTTTCCGCCTCGGCGCGTTGGAAGTGCAACCGATAGGCAGCCGTTTCTTCCAAAATTCCCTTCACCGCGGTATATAACTCGCGCTGCAGGTACTGGTTCGACTCATGGTCCCCCGGTCCCAGCTGGGCAGCGCCATCCTCCCTTTGAATGGAGATGTGTCCTCCGGCTGCCAGCCATTCCAAACCGAGGCGGATCGCACCCTCGCGCTGCCCGGTGGCGACAGCCAGTTCCGCTACGCTGACATTCCCCCCTTTCTGGTTGATAACATATTTTGCAAGCCCTGCCATGCGCGCCAGAAAGGCATCTGCTTTTTCCGGCTCGGGTGAAATGCCGATCAAATATACCTTTTTCGGCTTGACTGTTTCGAGAGCCGCGCGCAGATCGGCAGAGGAGGGCGGCGCGGTATAGATCGCGAGCTCATCAGCCGGCTGCAGCTCAAAACGATTCTTGCCTTTGGTTTTGTCCGCACCTTCTGCCCACACCAACATTTCGATCTGCAAGCTTTCCAGCGTTTCGGCTTGTTGGCGATAGTCCACGACTTCGATCTTGTACTTTCTTAACTCGGGCGGGACCTCCTCCACGATGTGAAACTCTTTGAACTGCAGTGTGACCTGCTTGTCGCCGCGAAAAGTGGTTGCGCGCATGGAGTAGGCAATGTCGAACTTGCTGCCCTCTTCCGGGAGCTCGCTGCCCGCACCGCCCCACCATAGAATGGATTGAATATTTTGCTCCTCATCTTCCACCGTCAGGCGCAAGTGTTCCCGGTTTTTCCCGATCGTGGCAACCGACCGCAAACTGACCCTATGCGTGGCGAATGTGAGCGAGGGATTCCCCGGTCCAAACGGCGCCAGCGCTTCGAGAGATTCTGCGAATGGGAGATCGATCTCGTCCAGCTTGAGCCAGGCATCGATTTGCAGAGTCGGCTCCTGGCGGACGACTCTGCCTAACTGGGCTTCGATAGCCTTCCCGAGTCCTTTGCGGAATTCGGGGAGCCTCCAGGCTTCGAGCGCCAGCCCTGCCGCCATGGGATGCCCGCCAAAGCCGAGGAGCAGGTCTTTTTGCGCGGCAATTGCTTCCGTGATGTGAAGTCCTTCCACGGAGCGCGCCGAACCGCGCAGGATGCCATTCTCCGATTGGTTCAAAAGGATCGTCGGTTTGCGGTAGCGTTCGACAAGCTTATTCGCAACAATCCCCACCACACCGCCGGGCCAGTTTTCGTTGAAGAGAATGATCGCCGGTTCCGAGAGCAACTCCGGGCTTTCACGTAACTGTGTTTCTGCGGCTTCATAAACTTGATTGGTCAACAGTCTGCGCTGGGCGTTCAAGCCCTCGATCTGCGTTGCGATGACGCGCGCCCGTACAGGATCATGGGAGAGCAATAAATCAACAGCAGGGTTGGCATCTCCCAGGCGCCCCAGTGCATTCAGACGCGGCGCAAACGTGAACCCCACGGATTCCTCCGTCAACGATTCGAGGCTTGTGCCAGAAAGTTCCGCCATTGTCCGTAAGCCAGTGCGACCCGTGTTTCGCAACACCTGGAGTCCGCGCTGCACGAGGGAACGAGCTTCCCCTTTAAGGAGCGCGACGTCGGCGATGAGTCCGAGGGCGACGAGGTCGAGGAGGGAGTTTGGGGATAAGCTAGCGGTGGGGGATAATTGGTAATTGGTAAGTAGTCCTTCTGCGAGTTTATAGGCAACGCCGACACCTGCTAAGTTTGCGAGGAGATGATCTTCCGATAACAGTTTCGGATTCACGATCGCCTTTGCGTTTGGGAGAGTAGGTCCGAGATCGTGATGATCGGTAACCACCACATCCACACCGCGCGAGTTGGCGTAGTCGATGGCTTCGTAGGCAGTGATGCCTGTGTCGCAGGTGAGGAGGAGAGTTGCGCCGTTATCAAGGATTGGCTTGAGAGTCTCGATATGAATGCCGTGACTCTCCTTGCCTCGAATCGGGATGTAATAGACGACATTCCCTCCCAGCGCTTGAAGTGTTTGCACCAGCACCGTGGTAGACGTCTGCCCGTCCACGTCGAAGTCACCCCAGACGCAGATGATTTCCTTTTTGCGGATTGCCTCGTTGATCCGCTCGACGGCAGGCTCGATGCCAGGAAACGCCGCGGACGGAATCGAATCGGGGTGCAGGAAGGCCCGCGCGGCTTCGGGCGTGTCGATGCCGCGGCGGATGAGAGTCTGCGCGACAAGAGGCGGCAGGTTGAGGTCTGCGAACGAAGCAGGAATTTCTATAGGAGGCGGGTCTATCCAGCGAATCATTCTGGTGATTATAACGGTTGTGCTCTTTTCCCATTTCAGGCTCATGGCTTATTAAAGTCGCTTGGGAAAATCTTTATGGTACACGGACGAACACGGAAAATACGGTTTCTTCTTTATAGAAGACAGAACAAACTCCG
>JAICRQ010000403.1 GCA_025966435.1 Anaerolineales bacterium
ATTCTCCTCTCCCAAAACGTCGTGCCGATTCTCTCTACGAAGGGAGATAACCTCGAGGGCGATCATCGTATTAACCGGACGATTGCCTGTCTTACGGAAGAATATGATTTGCCGCTTTGGAATTTTTGGTCCGCCATCCAGCCCCTGCCCGATCATGGACTTCAACCCGATCTCGAACATCTCACGTATTATGGGAAAACGGATTTCGACGACACAGATGCAATGAAATCTGCATGGACAGTTCGCAACCTGACGGCGCTTCAGGCACTCGATGCCGTTTGGAGGAGTGTAACGGTGCAGCCTTGAACGGACTTGACACAATACTCATTTTAGAGATAATTACATCAATCAAATAAAGGCTGTGACAGAGGAAAGTAAACTGGCAGAAGCCGCCAGAGATGTGCCGCACGCGTAGCGTGCTGAAAGCGGCACTCGACCGAAATCAGTTGAAGTTCCCTCTCGAGCTGTGAAGGTGAAGAACCTGCCCTGAGCTTGTTGAAGGGCGTCCTGTTTTGTAGTCCGATCCGCAATCCCAGCGTTACAGGGGAGGCTGATGTTAGTCAGCACAAAGAGAGTCATCCCATAGATGACTAATTTGGGTGGTACCGCGGAATGCTTATTGCCTTCCGTCCCATTGTGGACGGAAGGTTTTTTGTTTGTGGAGAGCCGATACCTGATATTCGAACTTCGAGGAACGAATATCTACTATCGAATTATGGAGGTACGAATGCTGGACAAATTAAGCGAAATCGAAAAGACCGCGCTGGATTCACTTAACACAGTCCACGATCCTGCGGCGCTGGAGACCTGGCGCGTGGCAAACGTAGGGCGCAGCTCGCCGTTGATGCAGGTCTTTGCGGAACTGGGAAAACTCTCGAAGGAAGAGCGTCCCACTGTCGGCGCGGCAGCGAACCGCGTCAAGGTGGCATTGGAAGCTGCGCTTACAGAACGCGCCGAGGCGATCAAAGCGGCGATGCTGGCGAAGGCGCTCGAGGAAGACCAGCTCGATGTCACGCTGCCCGGACGTGAAGTCCAAATGGGGCGGCTGCATCCATCCACACAGCAGTTGCGGCGCGTGCTGGATATCCTTGCCGATATGGGTTTTCAGGTCTACACGTCGCGCGAAGTGGAAGAGGATGAGCTTAACTTCCAGTTGTTAAACTTCCCGCCCAATCATCCTGCGCGCGATATGCAGGATACATTCTTCGTCGAAGCAGATGGTCGCGGTGACAACCCGATTGTCCTTCGCACACATACCTCGCCCGGGCAAATCCATGCGATGCGTGAATTCGCGGCGATGGACCCGAAGAACCCGCCGCCAATCCGCATTGCGCTGCCTGGCATGTGCTTCCGCTATGAGCAGATCACGGCGCGTTCGGAGATCCAGTTCAACCAGGTAGAAGGACTCGTTGTGGGGAAGAACATCACCTTCGCCGATTTGAAAGGGACATTGATCGACTTCGCCCGGCGCATGTTCGGGCAGAATGTACGGACGCGGTTCCGCGCCTCGTATTTCCCATTCACAGAACCCTCCGCCGAAATGGACGTGGAGTGTTTCGTCTGCAGTGGCAAGGGATGCCAGGTCTGCAAGAACTCCGGCTGGCTGGAGATCCTCGGCTGCGGTATGGTGCATCCCGTTGTGCTGCAAAATGGCGGGTATGACCCCGAACGCTATTCCGGTTTCGCCTGGGGCATGGGACCCGAACGCCAGCTCATGCTGCGCTATAAGATTGACGATATTCGTTACTTCTGGGGTAATGACCTCAGGTTTTTGGAGCAGTTTTAGGAGAAGCGATATTCGAAGATAGCTATTCGAGATTAGATCTTCGATATTCGGTTTAGTGAAGGTAAGAGCTATGAGTGTTTCTGGTTTGGAGAAACTAGATGTTTGGCGTAAGGCGAGAGACTTTGCTGTACGAATCCACAAGGAAGTCCTTCCGTTGCTGCCCATTGAGGAGAAATGGGCGCTGAATCAACAGCTTCGGCGTTCATCGCAAAGCATTCCCGCGAATATTGCTGAAGGACATGGCCGCTTCTATTTTCAAGATAATGTTAGGTTTTGCTATATCGCTCGTGGCTCGCTTGAAGAAACATTGAGCCATATCGTTTACGCCTACAAAGTTAATTATCTTACCGAGGCGATCTATAAAAGCCTTGCAGTCGATGGAGAAAACTTAAATCGGTTAATCAACGGCTACATAGGATTCTTGAAGAAAAGCAAACAAGGAGCCAATGAACCTGGAGCTAATTATGCGGTGCGCGAAGATTCCTCAGATTACACAGTCGAAGATAAGTCCGCATCGAGTATCGAATAACGAATATCGCACTCCGAAGGAGTTACTATGAAAATACCTCTTTCCTGGCTAAAAGATTACATTGACCTCGACGGTCTGTCCATCGAGGAAATCGCCCGCAAGCTTACCCTCGCCGGGCTCGAAGTGGATGAGATCAAATATGCGGGGTTGCCGATGCCGGCATACAACGATGATGAACCTCACGAATTCAAGACCAGCGGCATCGGCTGGGACCGCGACAAGATCGTCGTGGCGGAAATCCGTGAAGTGAATCCGCACCCCAACGCGGACCGCCTGACCCTGCTTGATCTGTATGACGGACAGCAAAATCAGACCGTGCTAACCGGCGCGCCGAACATCTTCCATTTGAAAGGCACAGGTAAACTGGAGAAACCCATCAAGGTCGCATATGCCAATGAAGGCTCGAAGATTTACGATGGTCACGCAGCTGGGCTCGTATTGACAACCCTTAAGCGTGCCAAGATCCGCGGCGTGGAGTCGTATTCGATGGTCGCTTCGGAGAAAGAACTTGGAATCTCGGAAGAGCATGAGGGCATCATCATCCTCGATGACGATGCTCCCGTCGGCATGCCGCTTGCCGATTACATGGGCGATGCTGTTTTAGACATCAGCATCTTGCCCAACATGGCGCGTAATGCAAATGTCCTTGGCGTGGCGCGCGAGCTCTCCGCGGCGACCGGACGCCCGCTCAAGAAGCCAAAGATCGAATACAGCACCGAAGGCCAGCCTGTAAATGAGCTGGTTTCGATTGAGATTAAGGAACCGCAGCTCAACCCGCGTTTCGTGCTCGGGTTGATTCGTGATGTGGAGATCAAGCCCAGCCCGTACCAGATTCAACGACGCCTGCGCCTGGGGGGAATTCGTCCCATCAACAATATTGTAGATGCGACGAATTACGCCATGTTGGATGTCGGCGAGCCACTTCATGCGTTTGACTACGATGTGTTGAAAGAACGCGCTGGAGATAAAGATGTAAAGATCATCACACGCTCCGCAAAAGATGGCGAGAAACTCACTACGCTGGACGGCAATACGCGGACACTTACTTCCTCGAATGTGTTGGTGTGCGATGAAAAGGGACCTATCTCCCTGGCGGGTGTGATGGGCGGTGCGGAAACAGAGGTCTATGACGCCTCCAGGGAAGTGCTGGATGCAAAAGGACCGGAGATGAACTCTGGCGGAACGCAGCAAGGCAAAGCTAGCGTGCGCGGCAAGAGCACGACCAACGTCCTGCTTGAGGGCGCGGCGTGGAACTTCATCAACATCCGCAAGACGGCGAAGCAGCACAACCTGCCGTCGGAAGCCTCGTTCCGCTTCTCGCGCGGCGTTCACCCTGCGCTGGCGGAACAAGGCGTGCGGCGCGGGCTTCAGCTCATGGCGGAATGGTCTGGCGGCAAGATTGCGCCCGGACTCGTGGACGCATATCCGCTGAAACCTTTAGATTCGATCATTACCATCCGGCCACGAGACGTCAAACGCTGGCTCGGTATTGATCTTAACTTGCAGGAAATCGCGGATCTGTTGACGCGTCTTGAATTCGAGTG
>JAICRQ010000253.1 GCA_025966435.1 Anaerolineales bacterium
TGGCAACTCCGGTATTAATAGATATACCCATAACTACGCGCTGATTCAGCACTAAATGCCCGGTAGCTTTTACTCGTGCCAGGAGCTCGCGCCCTGACAGGATAGCGCGTATTTCAGGAGCAGGGCCATCTGGATCGTCCACAAAGATTGCCATCACACCGTCGCCCAGGTATTTCACCATGCCGTTGTGCTTGAAAATAATATCGGCCGAGTCATTATAAAAATGATTGAGGACTGAAGCAAATTTCTGAACCCCCATTTTTTCACCCATGCTGATTGATTCAGCGATGTCGGCAAACATGATCGTAACTTTTTCCTCACGCAGGGGAGGAAGCTCACCTGTGTCAAGATAATTCCTTAGCAGCAATTTGACTTCAGATGGAGACACAAATCTCGTAAACAGTTGGCGAATCTGCTCTTCCTTGCGCACTTTTTCCATCAAATTCAAGCGTTGGATCGTCAGGGATGCCTGATGGCTGATGGCGATGGCAAGCTGCAGCTGATTCCGTGTGAAGGCGCGCGTGCCAGGGCGGTCTTTTCTCAAATACATCAGTGCCAGGATTTCATTTTCCCCAAGAATGGGAACAAACATTTCCGTTGGTGAGACTTCCGCGGAACGATTTTGAATGGCACGGATAGCAAGTTCGGTTCCTCTCGCTCCGTCCAAGTCCCCAAACCTGTCCTTCATAAGGATCCGGCAGGTTTGGACACCCATAGCATGCCCGATCAGAACGTTCAGTTCGTCAACGATCATCTTAAGATTGGTGGCGAAATTCAATTTACGTGCAACGTCGTAAAGAAGGACGGCGTGCTGGTCAAGTGATTCGAGCAGAAGCTCTCGCGTAAAAAGATGAGTCCCCGCGGCGCCGTGGATTACCTCGTGTTCATCGCCGGGCCAATTGAGATTCATGATGATCTGTCCGATGCGAATCACATCATTCGGCTTCAAGGGGCATTCGCCAGATATCCGCACATGATTGACGAATGTGCCATTGGTGCTGTCCAGATCGACGATCGAGAGCTTTTCCTGTCCTTCATCCGCCCAGATCTCGGCATGGTGGCGCGAGGCAGCGGCATCCTCCAAGAGGATGTCATTCGTGACAGCCCGGCCCAGGGATGTCTTTCCACTTCCTACTTCATACGTTTTGGGAAAACTGTCGGGAACGTGAACGATAAGATTCCACATACGCAACCATTTTTTGCCTCGCCCATGAAAAGGGCGGTCTACCAGGGGTAGCACAGATCTCCATCTGGTCGGTCACTTTCTTTAATTATAACTCGTGCCAGACCCTAACCTGGTTCATTGTGGGGGTGTGCGCCTCGTTTTCAGGTTATACTATTTCTACCCTTCATCGTTATGCCGCTGAACATGGACGACCCTGCTACGACGCACCCGGCAACTTTCATCACAGCCTTGAAGATAAACTTGCTCGACGAATTAATGAATTCGCTTCCCAAGCCGAAAGCCCCGGACTATGCCCGAATTGGCAACTGATTTCCAAACTTTGCCTCCCGAATACCAGGCAGTCATTCATCTGGCGCAGGAGACATACGGAATCAAGGTCGCTCCGCTCCAGCTATTGGTCGGAGGCTGGTCCGGTGCGATTGTCTATCTTGTCAGTGTTTCATCGGGGGCGACCAACCTCGTCGAGCATTGCATTCTAAAGCTGGATCGGAAGGGGAAGTCTGCCAGGGCAGACGAAGTCACACGCCACAACAGCGTCCTGCGCAAGTCTACGCCGGAGTTCGCCCGTGAGCATATCGCCGAGCTGGTCTTTGACCGCGTTGAACGAGATGGTGCCATTGCCATCTTTTACCGCATCGCCGGCCAATCTCTGCTCAAGTACCACCCTCTATCGAGTTACGAACGACAAAGCCAGCTCAAGACCATTTTTATCCAGACCAATCATGTCCTGTTACAGAAGTGGAATGTGGACGCCGCCTTCCGGCAGGCAGTGTCTCCGCAGAAGCTGCTGGAAACCTGGCTGGCATTTCGTCTGGATGCCGGGGGAAACATCGAACGCTTCCTGCACGAGGTATGCCAAGTCCATCCGGACGTTCCGGGTTTTCTGATCCACGGGCATGTTTTCCCGAATCCCTTACATCATGCCCGCATTGCTGACGCATGGGGCAAGGTTCGTTCTCTGGATGTTGCGACTGGTTTTCTCCACGGGGACTTGAACGCTAATAATATCCTGGTGAAATTCGCCGATAACAAAGAAACCCTGGAAGGATATTACCTGATCGACTTTGCTCTCTTCAAAGAGAAGATGCCGTTGCTCTATGACCAGCGCTATCTCGAGATGTCGTATCTGATGCAGGCAATGTCACAGTGCTCGTTTCCAAAGTTTGTCAGCTTTCTCACGCTGCTTGCCGTGGCGGACAGCCCGGACCCGTATAAGGTGCCGGTCGAGATGTCCGGAGTCAGCGCCGTGATCGCCTCCGCTCGCAGTGCGTTCGCGGCGTGGGTGACAGAAAACCATCCAAGCCTGCACGACGACCTCTGGGGACAATACTGGCTGGCAGGGGTCGCGGCCGGCTTGGCGTACTGCCATAAACCAGGGCTACCGGATGCAGGCCGGCTGGCAGGTCTTATTTATGCCGCGGCGAACTTAAGACGATATTCTGCTTTGTTTCCCCTGCCCAATCCAGGAGATGTGCAACAGCTTTATGATGACCATCAATCGAGTGGAAGGTCCGAGACACGCTCGGTGCGTCGACAGACCATAGAAATTCTCCATAACCTTCCCAGTCAGCCCACCACTTTCGTTGGACGTGAAGAAGAGCTCACTGCGGCACGTGAGATTCTTTTACGCAAAGGTGTACAACTCGTCACGTTCACGGGTCCGGGCGGCACAGGGAAAACACGCCTGAGTCTGGAAGTCGCGAAGGGGCTGATCGAACACTTCAAAGACGGCGTGTTCTTTGTCCAGTTGGCAGATATTACGGAGCCGAGTCAGGTCGTTTCGCGTGTCGCGCAGGAGCTGGAAGTGCGGGCAGCCGGCACGCGACCTTTACTCCAGAACTTGAAAGATTTCTTGAAAGATAAAAACATCCTGCTGTTGCTGGATAACTTCGAGCAGTTGATCCCTGCCGCGACGGTGGTGGCGGAGCTTCTTGCTGCAGCGCCTTCCATGAAAGTGCTAGTCACGAGTCGCATCCTCCTCAACCTGCGAGGGGAGTATGAGTTTCCTATTTTTCCACTCGACACACCTCAATTCACGGACGCCACTTCGCTTGGGCAGCTCGCGAAGACCGAATCCGTCAAATTATTTACGGAGCGGGCTCAGGCGGCACAATCCAGCTTCACGTTGAGTGCGAGCAATGCATCCGCGGTAGCCCAAATTTGCCAGCGGCTGGATGGCTTGCCTCTGGCAATTGAACTTGCAGCGGCACGCGTCAAAATGCTTCCGCCGCAGGCGATCCTCGCTCGGCTGAATGATAGGCTGAAACTTCTCACTGGCGGTGCACAAGACCTCCCCGCTCGCCAGCGAACTCTGCGAAACACACTGGAGTGGAGTTACAGTCTGCTCAAGCCGCAAGAGAAAACGTTGTATGCGCGCCTGGCGGTCTTCGTAGGCGGTTTCACGTTGGAAGATGCCGAGGCAATATGTAATTTGGAAGAGGAGCTGGACATTTTTGAAGGCATCTCTTCCTTAGTAAACAACAGTCTTCTCAAGCAGGAAGAGCTCGCGTATGGTCAACCGCGCTTCCGAATGTTGGAGACGATCCGGGAATATGCGTCGGAAAGGCTTTCCGAGAGCGGCGAGATGCCAGGCTTGCAGCAGCAACACGCCGATTACTTCATCAGAATGATCCTGCACGAGGCAAGCTTTGGATTGATAAGCCGGGACTCAACAGCCTGGCTTGACCGGCTAGAACGAGAACACGATAATGTTCAAGCAGCACTGGAGTGGAGTCTAAAAACTCCGGAAGGTCGCGAACGAGCACTTTCCATAATGGAAACCTTGACCTGGTTTTGGTACCGGCGCGGCTTCTTCAACGAAGGTCGCATCTGGACCGACCGTTTACTCACTGCTTCCGCCGATGCGCCGCGTCCGATCCGTGCAGCCGCTCTGCAAATGAGCTCGAGGATGGCAATGTGGCGCGGTGATCTAAAGAACGCTGAGGCGAGAGCTTCCGAAGCTCTCACACTTTGGCAGAGACTGGAGGATGAGCGAAAGGTACCGATGTCTCTGATGGAGACAGGTGTTACACTCATCAATTTGGGGAGGGACAGTGAAGCCCACACTCTATTCAAAGAAGCAGAGTCCCTCTTTCGTGAAGGCGGTATGTCCTTTTTTGATGCTGTAACACTGGTGCATCTCGGGAATGTATCTCTGGGGCTTGGGAAGCCGGACGAGGCGTGGGACTGGTTGAACCGAGCTTATCCCATCTTCAAGGAGATCGGTGAAGAATGGGGATTGTCCTTTGTCCTCAACAACCTCGGGGAAGTGGCGCGCGTGAAAGGCAATTACGAACAAGCCTATGGATACTATAGGGAGAGCGAGGCCTTGTTGAGAGCCACAGGTGACAAGGGCGATCTCGCGCGGCTTATTCACACGCTGGGTTATATAGCCTCCCATAACGGAGATGACACTCTGGCGGAGGCGCAATTTCGCGAGAGTCTAGCGATGTTCCGGCGGTTGGGCAATAAACGCGGCATTGCCGAATGCATTGCAGGATTGGCAAGCTTGAGGGCAAAACATGGAAACTCGCAGGTCGCGACAAAAATGCTCGGCGCGGCAGAGGCGTTGCTTGGAGAATCAGGGGGAGCCTGGTGGCCAGCAGACCGCGTGGAAGTGGAAAAGACCCGCGCCATCCTCCAAGCGGCTTTGGAGAAAAACGAGTTCAAAGCGTCGTGGGCAGAAGGTACGGCGATGACATTAGAGAAAGCCATCGCCTTCGTTTCCAATGAAGACTAAGGCTATCACGTCTGAGGTCGGCATCGGCGCTACGGACGAATTGAGTTTGCGTGTGAGTGTTGCTGCTCTCGTGAGGGTGCTCTTTGAGCATCCCAATGATGGCACGCTCATGCTGGCACTCGAACGCAAGGCAACTCTTCTGGAAGAAGATGGGCGGCGCCTTGTGGATGTAAAGGCGCAACCATTTGGCGGAGCGCTACGCCTTCATGATCTGAAGCCATTACAGGAACGGATCGACGATTTTCACTTCGACAGTGAGGAGTCGCGCGCCGAACAGGACTTTCGAATCTTTATACGACCCGCGGATTGGGAAACCGTACGAGAGTTTTGCCTGGGATATTTCAGCCAGTCTGACGATTCTGTTTTGGAATCGGATCCGGGGCGGGAACTGGCGGAAGAATTCGCAGATGCGCTGAAGATCAGCCTAAAACGAGATCAGTATACTTGTCAGGCAGTCAGCACGATCGTGGAGGACGAACCATCCATCGCAAAAAATATTCATGCCAGAGGGTATCCGACTGCCAGGATGTATCGCATCTTTGAAGTCCGCATTCAGGATCAGGCTCTGGCGTCGGCGATGATAGAAAACAGTGAGAGCTGCTCTGACGAGGATCTTCGTCAGCGCGCTTTGCAAGACGCGCGAACTGGTGGAGCGGGAAGAGCGAACGGGGTATTGATAATGCCTTCTGAAGAAATCAATGACTTCTATACAACGATCCCGATGGGGGCACGCAA
>JAICRQ010000084.1 GCA_025966435.1 Anaerolineales bacterium
AGCGTGACGCGCGCAGTATGATCCACCAGATAACCCGCCGCAGACGTACCATCTACGACCTGACGGAACACGCCATACTCGTGCCACACCTTTGCCAGTTCAGGTTCCGAGCCACTCAGACCAATGAAATTCTGATTGAAATGGCTCACGTATTCCTGCACGCGCTCGGGCGTATCGCGTTGCGGGTCAACGGTCACGAACAGGACCTGAACTTGTTCGGATCGTTCGCCAAGTTCTCCCAGCGCCTGGTTGAGTTCTGCCATGGTTGTGGGGCAGATATCCGGGCAGGATGTATACCCAAAGAACAGTGCAATAACCTTCCCGCGCACCTGACTCAGCTGAAAGTCGTTTCCGGCGGCACGGGTTAATTCGATCTCCGGCGCGACCGGATACGGCTCGGCGTAGGTGGTCCCACGAAAACTATCTGGCTTCGAAAACAGGATCACGCCAGCAGCTACCGCGCCAACGATCAGAAATACCATCAACCCCACCAAAAGTGTTTTTCTATCCATCATACTTCCTATAATCTAGCTGAAAATCGGGGCGACCAAGCCTGGTCGCCCCGATCTTAATTCTTCCCAACAACTGCAGGTTGAAGGACGACTAATGCACTGCTGTTCCAATCAAATACAGCGCGGGGTAAAAGAAAATCCATACAACATCAACAAAGTGCCAGTAGACGGCAGCCGCCTCCACAGGGTAACTCTTGACATCATACAAACCGCGCCTGCCATTGATCCAAACAATCGCCAGCAGGATCAGACCCGTGAAAACGTGGAAGGCGTGCATCCCTGTCATCATAAAAAAGGCGGCGCCGGCTGTGCTGCCGCTGGGCGTTATTCCTTCATGGATGGCGAGACGCCACTCGACAAGAACCACACCGAGCAGAAATCCCAACCCCAGAATGAAGGTGAGGGCGATATTCTTCAAGAATCCCTGTCGATCCCCATTGCGCATGAGCGTTTCGCCGCGATTCATGAAGAAGGAGGAGACGAGCAGCACGGTTGTTACAGCCAGCCCCAGCGTCTGGTTCAGCTCCGGCCGTGAAAGCCCGAGCAGGTTAATGCGCACAACCATCAATCCGGCAAAGACGAACGCATCGGAAATGAGGAAGAGCCAAAGACCCAGGCGGTTCGTGCCGGCTTTAAAATCGTACGAGGCATCGTCCACTTCCGATTCGAGATTGAGCTTATACACATGCATGTAATAATAGATGACCAATGCCGCTTTCACCAGCGCCACGACGACCAGCAGGACGACCGAATTAAACGTAATCGCGACAAAGAACTCAAGCGCTGTCAGGATTGCCAGGTAGATAAAGATCAGAATGCCCTGGCTCAGCATGGACTTATTATCGTGTGTATGTACCATTGTTCCCATTGTTTATATTTGTCCTCGATTAGTGGCGATGTGGCTGGACTTCTGGCTCTGTTGTAAATTCAATATGCTTCTGTCCATTGGGTGAAAATTCTACGTATTTGGAATCTTTCAAGCCATAGTCATACGGTTCGCCAACCACTTCGAAGGGAACATCGTAGTTATGGACCGGCATGGGAGAGGGGACCTGCCATTCCGGAGACCGCGAATTCCAGAGATTGCCTTCCGCCTTCTCACCATGCTTGATGCTGTGGAAGAGATTGATAATGAAAATCAACACGGAAAGCGCAATGAGGTAACCGCCAATCGTCATGATGAGCTGGGCAAAGTCAAACCCAAGCGCCGGATCATAATCGACAATACGGCGGCGCATCCCTCTGAGACCAATTAACATCATTCCCAGAGTCAGGACGAAGAACGAGGGCGTCATCATCCAGAAATGGACCTTGCCCCAGAATTCATTCATACGGCGGCCTGTAGCTTTGGGGAACCAGTAATAAATGGCAGCAAAAAACGGAAAGACAAAGCCGCCAAAAATCGTATCGTGGAAATGACCAACGACCCAGTACGTGTCATGCAGATGCAGATCCAGAGCGATGGCGGCGTTCGGGGGACCTGTAAGCCCGCCCATCAGGAACACAATGATCGCACCGAGCACAAAAAGCATGGGCGTAGGCGTCTCGATCTTGCCTCCCCACATCGTTGCCACCCAAGAGAAGAACTTCACACCGGTAGGCACCGCCACAAGCAATGTGCTGTACATGAACGGCACCCGCAGGTACTCGTTCATGCCAGAGGTAAACATGTGATGCGCCCAGACTGTAAAGCCAACCAGCGCGATTCCCAGGGAAGACATGGCGACCCAGCGATACCCAAACAACGGCTTACGCACGAACACAGGCAGCAGTTCGGAAATCACGCCCAGCCCTGGCAACACAAAGACGTACACTGCCGGATGCGAATAGAACCAGAAGAGATGCTGGAACAGTACGGGGTTTCCGCCTCGGGCTGCATCGAAGAACGGCATACCGAACAGACGCTGGAACATCACTAACTGGAAGGAAAGACCGATCAACTGCGTGGCTGTGAGCGCAATAATAGATGTCGCGACCGATGCCCAGACCAGGATTGGCAGGCGCATGGCAGACATTCCTTTGGCGCGCAGGCGAACGACAGTTGCAATAACATTCAGCGACCCCAGGATGGATGACCAGCCTGCGGTGAATACGCCGAGGAAAAACATCTGCATACCCACAGGGGCACGAGCAGAAAGTGGTGGATAGCCCGTCCAGCCTGTATCAAACCCGCCGAGCACTAGGCTCAAGAGCATGAGTACAGAGGCGGGAACAGACACCCAATAAGCAAAGGCATTCAGTCGTGGAAACGCCATATCCTGCGCGCCAACTAGGAACGGCACAGCGTAGTTCATGATGCCCGAAATTCCGAGCAGGATCGATATGATCATGATGATCCCATGCAGGGACATGAGAGTGTTGTAGATCTGGGGGCCAGTTTGATTAAACAGCCTGAGTTCTGTGGTCAGGAACTGTAACTGAGAGGCAGCCAGCTCTGTGCGGAAGATCATGGCAAAAGTACCGCCAATGGCAATCAAAACCAGCGCCGTGATTGTATACTGAATACCGATCACTTTATGGTCTAGGGAAACCCCGAAATACTTCTCCCAACCGGGTTCATCGGCATGATGCTCAGGCGTATCGATCCCGCGCGACCATTGCACCCAGTCGTGGACGACGCCCACCCCAAAGAGGAACGATACGACACCGACCAGCGCACCAACCACCCAGGCGGGCTCGCTGAACAAGTACACACCAAATATGTTGTCCAGCCCCATCAGGGCGCGGATGCCTGTGATTAGCAGTGCACCCAGAAGCGTCCCCACCACTTGGTAAACAAGGCCGCGTGTAATCCCGCGATAGCCGTATATACCAAAGAAGAAGGCAGTTACGGCAAAGAGAATGGCAAATGCCGCGCCAACCGGACCAGATGTATTTAGTGCGCCAGAAATTAAGGCATCCAGGCCCAATCCAATTCCATAGCCGATTGCCCCCGCAATGACCAATAGCAGCAATCCTTTCCAAACAGGACTTATATTCCTCATAATCATCCTCCGCATCTTATCTCAGCGTTGTGATATACGCGATGATATCTGCGATTTGTTCCTCTGTAAAACTATATGTTGGCATGAGCTGGTTTTCAAAACCAGCTACGATCTTCGCCTGCGGCGCACTAATCGACTCGTGAACGTACGCCTCATCCACAACGACCGTACTGCCGTCCGTTAATTCCTCGGTCCTTCCAATCAGACCAAACCAGGTGGGACCGATCCCCGGCGCGCCGTTGATCGAATGACAGGCGGCGCAGCCATTTGCCGAGACCAATGCCTGGCCGCGTCCCTCCGGTGTTTGAGAGGCTGTCACGGCCTCATCCAGGGCAACATCAAACCAGGCATCGAATTCTTCCTGAGAAGAGATAATGACGGGGTTTTCCATAAAGGCGTGAGAGGTCCCGCACAGTTCCGCACAGCGAACCTTATAACTCCCCTCCAGCGTTGGTGTAATTCGAAGCTCGGTGATACGCCCGGGCACCACATCCTGCTTGAGGCGGAACTCAGGCACCCAGAAAGAATGGATCACATCGTTCGAGGTCATACGGAAGAGGACCTGCTGTCCTACTGGAAGATGCAATTCCTTCGAAACAACGGTCACCCCATTAACCGACGGATATTCAAATGTCCAGTCCCACTGTAGACCAGTGACCCTCACCACCATGGCTTGCGGGTCCACTCGCTGAGTTGCCGCCAGGTTGATTGCGCCGAGATATGCATACGCCATCACAATAAACAGCGGAACGATTGTCCACGCGATCTCCAACCGGGTATTGCCCTCCATGTGTTCGGCATCTGTGGTGTCGCCCTTGCGACGGCGAAACACAATCAGGCTGTATGTGAGTGGAGCCACAATCAGGGCAAACAGAAAAGACATGGCAATCACTTCGAGATTCCACATCCAATCGACATCGACTGCCTGTGCACTGGCCACAACTGGCATCAATCCGGCAGAATCCAGGCCAATATAAATAAGAACAGACATAACAATGACCAAAATTCCCACAATGATGAAATGTCGTCGCATACGCTCTCTTCTCCTCAAAAAACGTAAGGGGTCCGCCCCAATCAAAACCGCCTAACTGTACCAAATTTTCTAATATTTGTCACGAATTTCACAGGTTAAGAATCCAACTCGCGCCTTATCAAAGGCTTGCTGCCACTTAACTAGGAACACCCAGCGCGGAAAGCACTTCCATGCTATGCTCCGCAGGGCGCACTTTCTCAAACACTTTTACGATCTTCCCATTTTCATCGATCAGAAATGTCGTACGAAGCACCCCTTCGTATTCCCTGCCCATAAACTTTTTCGGACCCCAAACACCATACAAATCACAAACCTTGTGACCTTCATCTGCCAGCAATGGAAAAGGCAACTGGAATTTCTGCTTGAATTTCACATGTGATTTAACAGTATCTGGGCTGACGCCGAGGATCTGGACGCCTGCATTTTCATAGGCAGAATAATCATCGCGGAAGTTGCAGGCTTCCTTAGTGCAGCCCGGTGTGTCGTCTGCCGGGTAGAAATATAAGACCACATTCCTTCCACGAAAGTCGGACAATTTACGCGGGACGTTTGTATCATCAAGCAATTCAAAATCGGGTGCAGGAATCCCAGCGGGAAGTGGCATGAGTTAGTCTCCTTACTCGTTAAGTGTATTATAACTTCAAATAAAAACGCGCGCTTTGATCAGCATACTGCTAACGACAAATTAATGTATTATTTCAATGTGCGGATAAAGGAAACTGTCTGCCAGATCTGTTCATCCGACAGAATCCCTTTCCAGGCGACCATAGAGGTACCAGGCTTGCCCTCGCGAATACGCCAGAACAAAAAGTCGTCGCCGGAAGCAGCCTGTATGCTCGCTAAATTTCTCGGTCTCGGGTCTAGCGACTGCCCCGCCGGACCGTCGCCATGTCCCTGCGGACCGTGGCACATCTCACAATTCGTGCGAAATACTTCTGCCCCTGCGCTCGCCGCCTCGGCTCCCAGAGGATTCGTCAAACCGGCATAGTCAGCTGGCACCGGCGCCAGCGTCGCATTTTCGGCAGAGGTGGTGGAACTTCCACCACAGGCTGTCAGAAGTAGGACCCCCACCACAATCATTAAAAAGATTTTTCGCATGCTCCTGCACCTTTTTCTTATTATTTCTCGCGTACAACAATTACCGCCACTCGCGGCGCTTCGTAAGTGACGGTGATTGAGCTTTTCCAGCGACACAGTTTACTTCAAAAAACCTGCCTTTTTCAATCCATCTTCCAAGGCGTCAATGGTGGCAGGCTTGATGATCATAATATTCGCGCCAAGCCTCATCACTTTTCTGCGGGTCTCAGGCTGGTCATCGGATGTGATCACAAAGACAGGCACAGGAATCAGGCGAGGTTCACGCCGCAGGTAAGCAAGAATCTCCAGTCCATTCACCCCCGGCATATTGATATCAAGACAAATAAAATTCGGCGTAAAACCGCCCGCCAAAAGTTTCATGGCAGCGCCCGAGCCATATGCCGCGCGAGCCTTAAATCCCAGGACGTTCAACATCTGACCCAGAGCGTCTGCAGTGGTACGGTTGTCGTCGATGATCAGCGCTTCGGTCATCCGTCCTCCAAAACAGTGTGCCCCATAACAGACACATCATAGCCTGGCAGGTGCGTAACCGCTTCACGAAAACGATTATCAGTCAAAAGTCCGAAAACAGGCGCAAGCAGGTCGCCTTCCGCAAAGTGCTTGGGAATGACAAGATCGTATCGTTCTTGAAATAATGGAATGAATTCCAGGTCCAATGCTTGCGCCGCGGCGGCAATTCCCAACCCACAATCTGCCCGACCCGAGGCGATGGCGGCTGCAACACCTAAATGAGTATATTCTTCTTGAGAATAACCAAAGATGTGCTCAGGAGCGATTCCGATTCGTTTCAAATGATAATCAAGCAGAACCCGCGTCCCGGCGCCGCGCTGCCGGTTCACAAATTGCACATGGGGGTTGGTCAGGTCCTCCAGCCCGCGAATGCCCTTCGGGTTTCCGCGTTTGACCATCAAGCCCTGGGCGCGACCCACTAGGGCGATCACCTTGACAGGTATACCCGGCATATACTGGCGGATATAAGATATGTTGTATTCACCAGTTTCGGGGTTGAGAAGATGTGAGCCTGCAAGATGTGCCTCCCCGCGACGAAGGGCGATCAACCCACCCTGCGAGCCGACGTTAGCGGAAGTAAGCCGGCGATCCTGCTCGGCCAGGAACTGCGACATAAGGTCCAGCGTGAGGTCATGCGAGCCGATACAAAATACGGTTCGTTCGATCTCGCTTCTGCTCCGGTACAGGCGAACCTGTACATTTTCGCCCGCCTCGATCCCCTGTATGCCGCGTGGGATGAGAGCAAGCCCATCCGCTTGCACCAGGGAGGTGATAACTCCTGCACCGCGCGCTAGCGGCGCGGCGAGAATCTTGTCCCCTACTTTGCCGACGGCGACTCGCACGAAATCATCATCTCCTGGAGGAGAGACGATTTTACGCGTTAGAGTTGCTGTCACGGTCGGCAGCTCGTTCGGTCTTCGCCCAAGCCAGGCCGCGATGAGGGGTTCGACAAAGATATCGACGGTCAGCGCCGCAGAAACAGGGTATCCAGGGACGCCGATCACGGGGACGAATGACGATGGCCCATGGGCAACAGTGCCAAGAATTACAGGATGCCCGGGGCGGACAGCAACGCCATGAACAAGAACTGTTCCTAGCTTCTCGACAACTCTTGCTGAGAAATCTTCCGCACCGGCGGACGAGCCCGCATTCAGTAAGACCAGGTCATGTGTCTGCGCGGCTTCCTGCACTCGCTCGCAAATGGAGTCAAAATCATCTTTTGTGATCGGAAAGCGCGTCGGCTCACCACCCATGGATTTGATCTGCGCGGCGAGGACCAGCGAGTTATATTCGAGAATATCCCCGGCTTTGAGGTTACTGCCGATTGGAACAAGTTCCGTTCCCGTCGGCAGGATCGCAACCCTCGGCTTGCGCGCCACCCTGATCTGCAGATGCCCTGATGCGGCAATCGCCCCTAAGTCCGCAGGTCTCAACAGGTGACCCGCAGGCAAAACGAGCTGTGTGGCGACAATATCCTCTCCCAACGGGCGCACGTGGCTCCAGGGCGGCACTGAGGCGCGGATACGAATGAAAGCTGGCTTCCGAATTTCCTTTGTGATATCACCAGCTTCATCCAGCGACTCGATATTCTCGATGGGGATGACCGCGTTCGCCCAGACGGGCAAAGGATCTCCCGTATCCACGTATTCCGCTTCGGGCCCGACTTGCAGCGAAACAGGCTTAGAGGGAAGCGCGCTGTTCGTGGAGTTTGCGCGAACGGCAAATCCGTCCATAGCGGAGGCATGATAATGAGGAGAGGATAGCTTCGCCCAGATCGGTTCTGCGGTCACGCGTCCCAGTGCATTTTCATCGAGGGGAATGGCTTCAATACTAAGCACGCCCCATGAATTTGCAAGCTGTAAGGCTTTCTTTAATCGCGTTTGCGCCTCGGGAAGCGGAATGTCGTGCAGGTAAACAGACATCTAATTACCTATTACAAATTACTCTTTACCAATTAACCAATAACTTCCACATCATGAGGACCTGACTCCCTAAGTCCCGCGCCGGTCATTCGCACGAAGATCGCCTTCTCGTGAAGCTCCTCGATCGAGTGTGCGCCGCTGTAACTCATCCCGGACTGTAAGCCGCCGACGAGTTGAGTCAGCACTTCGCGCGCTTTGCCGCGATAAGGAACGGCTGCCTCGACTCCTTCCGCGACATAATCCTCGATTTCCTCCTGTGTGAGGTCATTGCCTTCGCGTTTGTTGCGCTCGATATTGGCTTCCAGCGAAGCCATCCCACGCGAGGCTTTATAGCGGTGTCCTTTGCGGGTCATGATCATGCCCGGACTTTCGTCGGTGCCTGCTAGCATGCTGCCGATCATTACGGTCTGCGCGCCTGCGGCCAGCGCCTTTGCCACATCACCAGGCTGGCGAATCCCGCCATCGGCAATAATGGGAACCCCATAGGGGCGCGCTGCTTCCGCGCATTCAATCACCGCGGTCAACTGGGGAATACCTGACCCCGCTACAATTCTGGTGATGCAAATGGATCCGGGACCAACACCAACCTTAACGGCATCCGCGCCGGCGTCGATCAGTCGCTTCGTGCCGTCTGCCGTCGAGACGTTCCCCGCGATGATCTGCGCGTTCGGGAAATGTTTGCGAATGTTTTGGATCATTTCAATTTCGAGGTGCGAATCGCCATGAGCGATATCCACCACGATACAATCAGCGCCCGCTTCGAGAACCGCCTCTACGCGGCGCATTTCCTTATCCCGCACGCCCACTGCCGCCCCGACGGATAACCGTCCCTTAGAATCTTTGGTCGCTTTCGGGAACTGGGTGATCTTCATAATATCCTTCAGCGTCACAAGGCCGGCTACCTTTCCGTCGCTCGTCACCAGCGGCAGTTTTTCCACTCGATACTCATGCAATAACTCTTCAGCTTCCTTCAGCGACGTATCCGGCGGAGCGCTATGCACATCTTTAGACATGATCGCAGTCACGGGCTTTGTCAGATCGTTTTCAAACAACAAATCCCGTGTCGAAACGATACCGATCAACTTATCATCCTTGTCCAGGATTAAAATTCCGCCTGTGCCTGTCTCATCAACCACTTGCTTTACATCCCCTACCGTATGCGCTTCCGTCATTGTGAGCGGCTTATCCACAACGAATGACTCTGCCTTCTTGACGCGCTGAATCTGGCGCGCCTGCGCGGCGATAGTCATAAAACGGTGGATCATCCCGATTCCCCCTTCACGCGCCATCGTGATCGCCATTTCGCTTTCGGTCACCACATCCATGTTGGCAGAGACGATCGGAATTTGCAGAGCAATTTTCTTCGTCAGACAGGTTTTGGTGGACAGGGTACGCCGCGAGTCAACATCGGAATATTGGGGCACTAGCAAGACATCATCGTAGGTTAAGGCCAGCTCAGGCAAAATTTTCATGGTTGCTCCTCTTGAATCAAACCGCGCGAATTATAATGCTTGACAATGACTCTTCACGCGCTCTCCCCTTTGGATGGACGCTATGCAAATGAGGTTTCTCCTCTTCGAGATTTTTTCTCTGAGTTTGCCTTCCTCCATACCCGCGCAATGGTCGAGCTGGAATTTTTATCGGCTCTCGCCAAGACGGGTGTAATCCCTGCTGAGGCTTTGTTGGACTACCCGCTCGAACTACAAGACTTTACCGAGGCAGATGCGCGTAAAATTCAGGAATATGAAAAGATCACGCGACACGATGTTAAAGCGATAGAGTATTTTCTGCGTGAAAAACTACCGCCTGAACTTCACCCCTATATCCACTTTGGTCTGACGTCTGAAGACGTTAATAACATCGCCCAAGCCATTGCACTGCGCGACTCACGAGATGAAGTTTTGCTCCCCGCCCTCGATAATCTCATTGCATCCCTGCGGGATTTCGC
>JAICRQ010000204.1 GCA_025966435.1 Anaerolineales bacterium
CGCAGGACTCTGTTTCGCTTCTTTTCCTGAATTTCGCTCGCTTTCGGCGGTTTCGTGTTCTTGGATTTTTTGTTTGCCATAACTCACTTCAGACCTGAAAGCTTATCAAAGACTGTTGTCATTGCCCGGTCCAGCTCTTGAATGGTCACTGGTTTCATAATGTATGCATCTGCTCCCAGCCCGAGCGCTTTATCCACAGTGCTATCGGCGCTTTCCGAGGAGAGCATGATGATCGGAAGCTCCCTCCATTCCGGGCGGCGGCGCAAAAATTCGAGCATATCTAAACCGGAAACCTCCGGCATATTGATATCCAAGAAAAGCACCTGGGGAGTCTTGCCGGTAAGCAATGTCTGTGCAGCGGAACGAGCAGTAAGGAATGACTTCACCTCGCAATCGAGCATTCTTAACATCAGCCCGATCGCTCGATTCATTTCCTCATCATCGTCAACAACCCAAACGTTTCTCATTCCAGGTGTGCCTTGATTGACTGTGCTACGTCTTCCGGGACAATGGTACGCAAGTCTTCCACGGACGCTTCCCTAATCTTATCCACGGAGCCGAAATGTTTCAAGAGGGCTTTTCGCCGGGTCGGTCCGATGCCAGGGATGGCGTCCAGTTGCGAAGCCATGCCGAGCTTCTGGCGTTTCTTGCGGTGGGCAGTGATTCCATAGCGATGCGCCTCGTCACGAATGCGCTGTATGAGATAGAGCGCCTGCGAATGACGGGGCAGCAGCAACGATTCCGATCGGTGTGGGAAGAAGATTTCTTCGCGCTGTTTTGCCAGCCCCACAATGGGAATCTTATCCTGCAAATCGAATTTCTCGAGGACGCTCACAGCCCGACCCAGCTGTCCCTTGCCGCCGTCGATGATGACGAGATCGGGCAGGAAGGAAAAGGATGCGTCTGGCTTGGCGCCCGGCTCAGACTCTGTTTGTTGGCCGCCGCGCCACCGGCGGAAGCGCCGCGTTAGCATCTCTTCCATCGAGGCGAAATCATCCGGCGCGCCGACCACACTCTCGATATTGAACTTGCGATACAGCTTTTTATCGGGCACACCCTGTGTGAAGACGACCATCGCCCCCACGATGGCTGTGCCCTGCATGTTCGAAATGTCGAAACATTCAATACGATTCGGCGGCGCCGGTAACCTTAACGCCTCCTGCAATTCGGCGAGGGCTTGCTCTTGCTTGTGCGTGTCCGCCTGCCACTGAGCGCGCAGAGCCTGGAGGGTCTCGGTCGCGTTCTCGGCTGCCATCTGCACCAGCTCGCGCGATTGCCCCTCTTTCGGGACGAAGAACTCGACCTTTTCCCCGCCACGCTTGGACCGCAGCCATTGACTGATGATCTTCGCCTCTTCGATTTCCTGCGGCAGCATCACCTGCTGGGGAATCGTAGCCGCTTCGGTGTAGAACTGTGTGATGAACTGTTCCATCACTTCGGTGTCGGCTTCGTCCTCGGTGCCTTCCAGGATAAAGTATTCCCGTCCGATCAGCTTGCCGCCGCGTATGAAGAAGATCTGCACACAGGCTTCACCATTGCTGCGCGCCATGGCAAGCACATCCGAATCTAAGTAATCGGTGGCGAAGATGATTTTTTGGCGCTCGATGATCGACTGGATGGCTTTGAGCTGGTCGCGTAATGCTGCAGCCCGTTCGAAGCGCATTTCCTCAGAAGCCTTTTCCATATCGCTTTGAATACGCGTGACGATCTCTTCACTATGCCCGCTCAGGAAATCCATCAGATCAGAAATGGTCTGCCGGTATTGCGCCCGGTTGACCACGCCGATACAGGGGGCGGTGCAAAGCTTAATGTCATAGTAAAGGCACGCCCGTTTATCCATCCCCGTGATTTCGCGATCGCAGGTCAGGTAGGGAAAGATACGGCGCAGCACATCCAAGGTTTGATAGACAGCCCAGGCAGACGTGTAAGGACCAAAATAGCGTGAGCCGTCCTCCACCATTTGGCGTGTGACTGTGACCTTGGGGAAGGGGTCCGCCCAATGGACCTTGATATACGGATAGCGTTTGTCATCTTTCAGGCGGACGTTGTATTTCGGGCGATGCTTCTTGATGAGGTTCATCTCGAGGATGAGCGCCTCCAGCTCCGATCCGACCACGATCCACTCGATATCGGCGATCTCACGCACCAGCCGCCGCGTTTTCGCGTCGTGACCCGTATCCGCGTGGAAATACGAGCGAACGCGGTTCCTGATGCTGATCGCTTTGCCCACATAGATAATCTTCCCCTCGGCGTTTTTCATCAGATAACAGCCCGGCTTTGCAGGAAGAGTAGCAAGAATGCCTTGAAGTTTTTCCGAAATTTTCATGTCAGATAATTTTACTGCTAAGTAGAACGTTTGTGTTATTTTCGCGTAAGTTTCAATTTGAGTAGCTTTGTCCGCCGTATGAACAAAAGTTCGTTGCCCATTCATAGAACGTCGATGGCTTTTCTTCGTTTAACAGGTTGTAATTCGTTCTGTTTGGTGCAATAATAGTAAAAACTTTCTGGAGGTATTGATGAACGAACCAACGAACGCTCCCATGCTGCCGCCGCCATCCGGTGTTTCTGAGTGGGTTTCCGTCTGGCGGGATGCCATCACCCGGCCCAGCGACACGACGTTTGCAAGAATTGCCCAGATGCCAAACGCCAAATCCACTACTGCATTTCTATGGGTATTTTTGGGGTCGCTCGTGGGCTCGTTGCTGGCGCTACCTGCGCAGGGTGTGATGATGAGCCAGATGATGCGAGGCATGGGTTTGGAAGAGCAGGGCTTCCCGGCGGCTGGCGGCGGAATTATGACGGTCCTCTGCGGGGCGCCGATTGGGGCGGTGGTCTCGGTTGTGCTTTTCGCGATTGGCGCTGGGATTGTTCAGCTACTTGCCAGGATGTTTGGAGGGCGCGGGACCTTCGACCAGCTTGCTTATGCGCTTGCGGCGGTCATTGCGCCTTTTTATGTGGTCAGCGGCCTTTTGAGCCTGCTCTCCGCCATTCCCTTTGCAGGCTTCTGCTTTGGGCTTCTCGGGTTTGCTGTGGCTATTTATGTCCTCGTGCTGGAAGTGATGGCGGTCAAAGGTGTGAATCAATTTGGATGGGGACAGGCGATTGGTTCCCTTTTGCTGCCCGTGCTCGCCGCTGCCTGCTGCCTCTCGGTTGCTGTGGGTGCGCTGTTGTCAATGGCCTCTCCGGAGTTGATGGAATTCTTCAATTCGATCATGACACCGGTACCAGGGCCGTAAATCTCCTGACGGAAAACAAAACCTCCTGCAACAGCAGGAGGCTAGTTATTTCCCGGGCTGGGAACAGCGGTGGGTGGAAGCCTGCTTGGACCAATGAAGATTGGAAAGTCTGCCATGTATCTACCAATGTCATAAGCCTGACCGGCACCACACTCTCCTTCGACATTCTCGACCTGCCCATTCCTGTTGACATCCACACCCTTGGAAAGATTTAATCCCAAGTTGGATAAATCATCGACCATGGGCTTCATCTCCTGACCGAACTCCATTTCCTGGAGCTGTAGTGCCAGCGGAAGAATCTGATCCGTCCATTCTTTCATGTTCTGGATACACACTTGAAGGTTACGATTTTGTTCGATGACATGCGAGGTGGTATCGGGCGCCTCTGCCGCCGCTTGCGCGACCAGGGCAGTCTGAGCAAAGTACCCGTCTTGCGTTCCGTTCGGTAAGCTTCCATAGCCATTGGCAAAGGTATCTGTCGTGCCATCACCATCGTAGTCCCGATATAGTTCGCTTTGGTCACCAACGATCATATTGATCATTTCTTCGTTCCGTTTACGGAACGTCACCTCATCTTCATTTGCAAGGGCTTCAACCATGCCCACATAATTAGATGCAGGATCACCATTTACTGCTGCTTCCACATAACTGCCACTGTAGTAATAGAGCCCTACGATGAGAGCTGCTTGATCTGAACCGCCCTCAAATGAAACATCTAACTTGCGAACGTGTTCCAATGTCTGCGGGGGGAAGACTGATGAATAAACAACTTCTCCGGTTGGTGTGGCGTTTGATGCTATGGTTGGGGTGGAAGTTGAAGTAATATTCTGCACTCTTGTGATGCGAATCTCCCGTAAACCATTCAGCAAATTATTTCCATCGAGATCCCTGAATTCCTTCGCCCGTAATGCGCCATTCGCGTCAAATCTAAGCGCTCCTATATCTCGAAACGATTTGTCCTCATAGACTAGCCACACCTCATAATGTTCGTTTTCCGGAGGGCGGGGTACCTCGTTCAAGTCGAACGTTACAGTATCGAAATCATTAATAGTAAAGCCGAACCGCGCCCTGCCAATTGGGACATCCTGCGCAATAGCCTGCTGCCGTGTATTTACGACAAAGTAAATCATAAAAAGCACAATCGCCGCAACAGCGACTTCGAGTCCAATTCGCACCCAATTCCGCCGAGATGCTCCGGTTTGCGCTTTGCCCTCCAGCTCAGCTTCCTGGCGAATCAACTGGGCAATGTGGAGTGTGCCCGGCGAAATGGTCTGTCCATTGAAGAGTGCCATGAAGTCATTTGCAAGCTCCCCGGCAGTTTCATAGCGATGCTTGGGATTCTTGGCGAGGGCGCGATCGATAACCATCTGCAATTCCGGCGATATGCCCTGAATCGGAGCCGGCGGCTCGTTGATATGCTTCATCAACATGCCAAACGTGGTATCCGCCTGGAACGGAACGACCCCTGCGAGCATCTCGTAGAGCATGATGCCAAGGGCGTAAATATCGGTCCGTTTGTCAACTTTTTCGCCGCGTGCCTGTTCGGGACTCATATATGCCGGGGTGCCACTGACGGAACCAGCCGTCGTGTGCATCGTGGAGTCCAGGAGACGGACCAGTCCGAAGTCCGTCAGAATCGGTTCTACATCCGCTGGGAGAGGTTTCCCAAGTTCAACAACATCCGATTGCGAACGCAGAAGAACGTTCGCCGGTTTAATATCGCGATGGACAATGCCCTTTAGGTGGGCATAATCCAAAGCGCTCGCCATAGAATTTAAAATCTGTGCCACAATCCCAATGGGCAAGCGCTGTTTAGTGTCTTGTAATTTTTTCAGGTAGGAAGCTAGCGAGGGCCCCGGAATGTATTCCATAATCAGGTATGGAGACTCATCCACAACCGCGTATTCGAGCATCTGCACGATATTTGGATGTCGCAGGTCTTCAATGACCTCGGCTTCACGCTGGAAACGAGCAAGCTGATCTGAGTCTCGTTCAAGCAAGCCTCTCATAACTTTCACGGCAACTCGCCCAAAAGACTCATGTGTTCCAGTGTAGACTTCAGCCATACCCCCTCGGGCTATCAGGTCATTGATATGAACTTTTCCGAGCGTTTTTCCTGCCCAGTCTGCCATATGCAAAATTATAACCGAGAATGAGGGCGGGTATAATCCTGCTAATTGGTGAATTGAGGTGAATGTGCCAAATTCAATCGAGATTCAGATCGGACAATTGTTGATGGAGCGCGGATTAAAACTTGTGCTGGCGGAATCCTGCACGGGTGGCCTCGTAGGCAGCCGCATTACCGACGTGCCGGGCTCGTCGGAGTACTTCCTGGGCGGCGTGGTCGCTTATGCGTATGAGGCAAAGGTCGATCTGCTGGGAGTTTCGTGGGACACGTTGAACACCAAAGGCGCGGTGAGCCGCGAGACAGTCCTTGAGATGGCGAGAGGCGTACGCGAGAGGATGAATGCAGATCTGGCGGTCTCGGTCAGCGGGATTGCAGGTCCGGGTGGGGGGACGGCAGAAAAACCGGTCGGAACAACCTGGATCGGGCTTGCGGCGGAAGATGGGGAATGGGCGAAGCTCTATCAGTTCTCTGAAGATCGCGAGGGGAATAAAGCTCTGGCTGCTGAGGCGGCGCTGACCCTGCTGCTGGATTATCTGCAAGGCAAACAGATTTAACACAATCCCCTTCGATGCTCTGAAGGGGATTGTCCCTTTTGAGGCGGTTTGTCTAGGTCTGCGCGAACGTATCAATCAGAAGTTTGAAATTCCCACCGACCGGGTACAGGATCGGACAGGTGCAGCCGCGTTTCTTGTATTCCTCAACTTTGGCTTTTGCCTCCTCGGGTGTCCCAGAGGCGGTAATGCGATGGACTAGCTCATCGGGCACAAGATGCTTTGCCTGGTTGATCTGCTCCTTGGTGGCTGGCCACCCAAGGATTGCCTGGATTTCCTGAATCACATCCTGTGAAACCCCGGAGGCTTTGGCAATATGGGGCTGCTGCGCGAGATACTGGCAGAGCAGCTCCTTGGTGTATTCAATCGCGGTGTCATGATTCTCATCCACCGAGCAAACGATCAACTGCGGCCGATCGAAATCTTCCATTTTGCGACCTGACTTTTGCAGACCTTTTTCCAACAGCTCCATTGCCTTATCGTTGTATTCAGGCGGAACACAGTAATTCAGAACCACGCCGTCTGCGATCTCACCTGTGAACTCCATCATCTGGTCGCC
>JAICRQ010000001.1 GCA_025966435.1 Anaerolineales bacterium
ACGTCCGCGAATAAAACGGTCACCAGTTTCCGGCGCGCTTGATTCGCCGCATCCTGTTGATTCTGTTGGATCGCCTGTCGTTCGAACTCTGTTAATTGATCGCGTAAGACACCGAGGGTTGTTTCCACTACATCATCCCCCAGGACCGAGCGCATATTTTCCTGCGCTTCGATAGCTTTTTTGAGGTCGGCGATTCGCTCTTGCAGGGGTTTTGCGCTCATAGAATGCACAGATTATAAATTGAATTATTCGCGTTCTCGATGTTTGTAACCAACTCACTATGAGACTCTTTGGTTATGTTTTGATAGCCTTCTAAAAATCTAAATTAGAATTTTCTGTACACGGACTCCACGGAGGAAATGGACTTTTCCGTGTTTTCACGGAGCAAGCTGTGATGTCCGTACTTGTCCGTGTACCAAAAGGTACTGTCAAATAACTTTGAGAAGACCATCATGATATTTTAAGGTGCTCTTGCCCTTAACATGATTGCCTGTTTTAATCGACTGCTCAATCATTTGTATCATCATCAAAAGGAGTTGATATGGTCGATCTGAAAGGAAAGGTTGCTGTGGTCACCGGGGCAAGTCGTGGAGTTGGAAAAGGGATCGCGTTGGGATTGGGTGAAGCTGGTTCGACTGTGTATGTCACAGGGCGAACAACCCAGGAAGGTACGGATGTTGAAAAATTGGGAGGGACAGTTTTGGGGACAGCAGAGGAAGTCACATCTCTGGGAGGCAAAGGCATCGCCGTCGCTTGTGACCACAGCGATGATGCACAGACGGCAAAACTCTTCCAGCGTGTGAAAGAAGAGCATGGACGACTGGATGTCCTGGTGAACAACGCCTGGGGCGGCTACGAACGGATGGAACACGACGGTGAATTTACCTGGCTCAAACCGTTCTGGGAACAACCCTTCTGGCGCTGGGACGCGATGTTCCATGGTGGCGCGCGCGCGGCGTTCGTGGCAAGTGCTTACGCTGCGCGACTGATGATTGAGCAGCAAGGGGGGCTGATCGTGAATATTTCGTTTTGGGCAGCACAGAAATACCTGGCAAATGTGCCTTATGGAGCCGCTAAAGCTGCCGTAGACAAAATGACTGCAGACATGGCGCACGAAGCGGAAAAGTTCAATATCACTGTGATCTCGCTCTACCCCGGGCTGGTGCGAACGGAGAGTGTGATGCGGGCTGCCGAGTATTTCGACATGAGTAACTCCGAGTCGCCGCAGTTTACGGGGCGGGTCATCGCCGCTCTGGCAGCGGACCCGGATATCCTGAAAAAGAGCGGCAAGGTGCTCGTCGTAGCACGAGAGGCATTGGAGTACGGCATCCAGGATATTGATGGGAAACAACCCAGACCGGTCACATTGGAAGAGGCTTAAGATAAAGCGGCTGTCATTTGCAAGTTGTGACAGTCGCTTTTTTTGTTAATGGCTATAATAATTACACAAATCTCCCAATCTCTATTCTCTTCTCTCTAATCTCTTTTTCTCAATCTCTACCCACGGAGTTCCCATGTCTAAACTCGATTGGCTCACACAGGAAATCGACGGTCTGAAAGAACAGGGCTTGTACAACCGCATTCGCACGATTGGCTCGGCGCAGGGTGCCTGGCTGACCGTTGATGGCAAGAATGTGCTGAACTTCTGCTCGAACAATTATCTCGGGCTGGCGAACCATCCGAAGATCGTCGAAGCTGCTAAGGAAGCCACGAAGAAGTACGGCGTGGGTCCTGCCGCGGTACGCTCGATCGCGGGGACGATGGATTTACACGTCCAGCTCGAAGAACGCCTGGCGAAGTTCAAAGGCGCGGAAGATGTGATCACCTTCCAATCAGGATTCACTGCTAACCTGGGAACGATTTCTGCTCTGGTTGGCAAAGAGGATGTGGTCTTTTCAGATCGTCTCAATCACGCGTCCATTATTGATGGGTGCCGGCTCTCGGGGGCGAAAATAATACCCTACGAACATAACGACCCAGGCGCGCTGGAGGATGCAATCAAGGATAACCTGTCTAAGTATCGCCGCGCGCTGATCGTCACGGACGGCGTCTTTAGTATGGACGGTGACATCGCACCCCTCCCGGACCTGTACGAAGTCGCGGAAAAATACGATATTCTTTTCATGGTAGACGACGCGCACGGCGAAGGTGTGCTTGGCAAGGGCGGGCGCGGCATCGTAGATCACTTTGGCTTACACGGTAAAGTGGATATTGAGATCGGCACGATGTCCAAAGCGTTCGGCGTCGTAGGCGGAATCGTCGCGGGCGATAAGATCATTATCGAGTGGCTGCGCCAGCGCGGACGACCTTTCCTGTTCTCGTCTGCCGTGACTGCACCCGACGCGGCAGCCTGTCTCGCGGCAGTGGATTTGCTCGAAGAGTCTACAGAGTTGGTCGATAAGCTCTGGGCAAACGCGAAATACTTTAAGTCCGAAATGAAGAAACTTGGCTTCGATACCGGCGTCAGCGAAACACCTATCACACCCGTGATGCTCGGCGAAGCGCCTCTGGCGCAACAGTTCAGCCGCGAACTTTTCGAAGAGGGAGTCTTTGCCATGGCAATTGGGTACCCAACCGTGGCAAAGGGGAAAGCGCGCATCCGCGTCATGATCTCCGCCGCACATGATAACGACGACCTTGGAAAGGGATTAGATGCGTTTGAGAAAGTGGGGAAAAGATTGGGAGTAATTAGTAATTGGTAAGTGGTAATTGGTGACGGGAATGATTTCTCTGCGCTCCTGAATACAAAACTCCGAGTCATCAATGACTCGGAGTTTTACGTGTATACCTGTCTACAGGTTTGCCGATTTACCTCGCATACGCATCTAAAAATTCATCCCAGCCTGTTTGCAGGGCGAAATCAAGTCCTCGATAATACGTGTAATCTGAGTCCTTTTGCGTGGCTCGCGAGATGTGATAGATCGTAATTCCATGCACATCCGCATAGGCGTTGACATGACGTTCATGCAGCACTACTGCATCGACCGCATTCATCACCGCCTGGCTCCTGGTTTTGATATTCGTATCTGCCACATTACGATGAACCTCAAACGCCATATCATACAGGTCTTTATCCATCGGCGCCTGCCAGAAGGAGCGCGTGGCGCCAAAGGCGCGGTCATACTTTTTGCGGTGTGCACCCAACCCATTATTCAGGGCAACTGACCATTGATCCACCGCATTGAGCAAGGCATCGAAGCGGCTGTCCACCGCCACCGCAGACCAGGTCTTATCGCTGATCGCGCTCTGGCTGCTGGCAATCGCCACCTGATCGGCTGTCATGTTCGGGTTAGCGGCTAATTGTGCAAGGATGAGATCATATTGAAGGCCTTCGCCCCCAACCCACTCCTGAGAATGAGCCACGGCAGTCGCATGCCTGTGCCAGAGCAGCTGCACTTCAATCGAAGCCATATTGCAGCCGTCAAACCCCACCATATCAATAAATCCAAGCGAAGGCAGAGCGGCTTCGACCTCCTCCATATCGAGCGTATCGTTGTCGGTATCATCCTGCATCACAAAGTCGGGATGCCAGTTCCAGCCATGCCCCCAGAAGTACAGTGCATAATGATCCGCGGGATAGTTGGCTTTCGTCCAGGTGACGAAGTCAATCAATGTCTGTTTGTCTCCGAAGTTGCGCTCGCCCCAGTCAGCGACTGCGTTCTCGGGGGAGGCAGTCATCCCCTGCGTCACATGGAAGAGCTTGGTCGTCTGCCAGTCTCCATAGCTTGTATCGTACCCCGGTCCGCGATCGGCAAGGGCCACAACCTGCACATTCGCACTTGAGCCTGTCGGTGCAAGCTCCGTTTCAATGTCACTTACGACATAATCTTCCAGATTGTTGTCGCCAGAGATATATACCATTACGGTCCACTTTGCTCGTTGAGTCGGCGGTGCAGCGTGAGTATTTCCTGCCAGTGTCGCCAGAATAATCGAGACCGTTAACAGTGAAAGTGCGATTTTTATCTTTCGCATCATGTCTCCTTTAATAAAAAATACGCAACGAATATCACTAACTTTCTTTAAAAGAGTTTAGCACAGGTAGAGGGTGTATTCAAGCGTTACTTTTGTTCTTGACTACCTTATATTCCTTGACAAAAATAAATAAACGCTGTATATTTACAGTGTAAATATAATGGAGATACAGTATGGTTAGACCCATCAAAAAGAAACAAATTCCCAATTTACAGGATGCCATCAAGGAAGCTGCCTGGAAGCAGATCACCGAGTTTGGCGCCCCTGCCCTTTCGCTGCGAGCAATTGCACGAGAATTGAAGATCACGGCGCCTGCGATCTACAACTATTTCCCGGACCGGGATGCGCTTGTGACCGCGCTCATCATCGATGCGTACACCTCGTTTGGCGATTGGCAGATCGAAGCGCGTGATTCCGCTTCCAGCGATGACCTCCACAACAAGCTGGAAGCCATCGGGCTGGCGTATCGAAACTGGGCACTTACCTATCCACAGCGGTACCAGTTGATCTTTGGAACTCCCATCCCTGGATACACTGCTCACCGAGAAAAGGTGTTTCCCTCCTCGGCACGCTCGATCAGTGCCTTGTTCAACGTCGTGGAAGAATTTTACGCAGCAGGGAAATTGAACATTGATGCAGTACCTGCAGTCAGCGAAACATATAAAACCCACTATGAACGGTGGAGGACGTATTTCAGTGAAATAAATCCCTTATCTGTATTTGTTGCCATGATCATCTGGGCGCGCGTGCATGGTATCGTCTCCTTAGAGATTCAAGGGAACCTGCCTTCTTTTGGAAAAAAGGGGGACGCCTTGTATCTCTTTGAGTTGAATTCAATCAGCCGCCAGTTTATCAAGGAGTAAGCTCATGAACAAAATCTTTAACGGTCGTTACACGGCGAAAACCGACCAACCCTTTGTCGTCTTCCTGATCGGGATGCGCATCAATACGTGGTGGCGCTTCGACAAATGGTTCCCTGTCGCTTCGGCAATGGGTCCGATGCTGCAAACCTTATTTACAAATCCCGAAAAGGGATTCCTGCACGCGGAATTCTTCTGGAACTTTAGCGGACCCGTACTGATCCAGTACTGGCGTTCGTTTGAAGACCTGGAACGTTTTGCCCGTAACCCTTCCGATCCTCACCTCGGGGCGTGGAAGAAGTTTAACCAGGCGGTCGGCGCGGATGGCAGTGTGGGCATCTGGCATGAAACCTACACGGTCAACCCCGATCAATTCGAGAGTGTCTATAGCAATATGCCCCGCTTCGGTCTCGCCGCGGCAATGGATCATGTAGAAGCTGTAGGACGCCGCTACACGGCTCGCACGCGGCTGGATGCAAACAAAACCGGCGAACTCGCAGTAGAATCAAAGTAAAGAAGTACACAGATAAGCATTTGATAGGAGAAAACCTATGATTACAACAGCATTGATGGCGTTTCTTCATCATCTATTGGCATTCGCTCTGACGGCGTGTCTCGTGTATGAGTTCATCGCCTACCGCAGGAACATGGGTATCGCAGAGATCCGGCGTATGCAGCGGGTTGACCTCGCTTATGGAATCTCTGCCGGCTTATTGCTCCTCGTCGGGCTGTTACGCGTGTTTTTCTTCGAAAAAGGCGTCAACTTTTACATGAATAATCCCTTCTTCTGGGTGAAAATGGTTGCCTTCCTGGTTGTGGGATTATTGTCGATTGACCCAACGATTCGATATATCCGTTGGAACCGGACCCTTCAGCAGAACGCGGTCCCCGAAATTTCAGAGCCGGAATATAAGCGGACGCGTACCCTGCTCTGGCTGGAATTGATCGGGATTGCGGTGATTTTGCTCGCGGCGCCCATGATGGCACGCGGAATTGGAATGAACTAAGCAACTACCATATTACCTGCAGGGACAGGCTTGCGCCTGTTCCCTTTTATTTAATAGTGACTTTCGCCTATTCCCAACTTGCCTGCCTGCAAGTATCATGTTCCCATGCCGCACAAGCAAGCCGAACATACAGATTTGATGCAAAACCGCTCCTCCCTCACAAGGTTTGCGTGGTTATCGATCGGCGCGGCAATCTCAACGATGACGCTCAAAGCCGCTGCATTTTATCTGACGGGTTCGGTGGGGCTGCTGTCAGATGCGATCGAATCACTGGTCAACCTGGCAAGTGCGATCCTGGCATTAAGCATGTTGATTATTGCGGCTCGCCCTGCAGATGAGAGCCATGTGTACGGTCACAGCAAAGCGGAATATTTCGCCAGTGCTACGGAAGGACTCCTGATTTTGGGCGCAGCCGCCGGGATTATCAGCGCGGCGCTGACACGCCTGATTCAGCCGCGTGGCATCGAGCAATTAGGGCTTGGGCTGGCTGTTTCGGTCGCAGCTTCTGCCATCAACTTCATCGTGGCACGTGTGTTGCTGCGGGAGGGTCATGCAAGAGGCTCGATTACCCTCGAGGCAGATGCACACCACCTCATGACCGATGTGTGGACCTCGGTGGGCGTGATCGGCGGGGTAGGCATTGCGGGATTCACAGGCTGGACGATCCTCGATCCCCTTGTTGCAATTTTCGTGGCTCTGAATATCATCTGGACCGGCGTTCGGTTGGTGAGCCGGTCTGTCTCCGGTCTCATGGATGCCGCGCTGCCTGCTGCCGAGCAAAATCTGATACAAGAAGTTATGGAGAAATATCGCCAGAAGGGTGTGACCTTTCATGCCTTGCGTACCCGCCAGGCGGCTGCGCGGCGCTTCATCTCTGTGCATATCCTGGTTCCCGGCGAATGGACCGTCCATGACGCGCATCACGTCGCCGAGGATTTTGAGGCAGATATCCGCGAGGCGCTGGGGAGTGTGGTCACTGTGTTTACCCACATCGAACCTGTGGAAGATGAACTTTCCATGGAAGATATATTTTTAGATCGATAAACGCGTGACGCAACTTTCGCGTCCCACTGTGTTATTTCCCATGTAAGTTTCGTTGATCGTGCCCCCAGAGCTTTCACCTCACGGAGATTATAGGCTACCATGCCATTGAAGATTCTTTTCATAAGCGCCGAAGTGGCACCGTTTGCCAAAGTGGGCGGGCTGGCAGACGTGGCTGGCTCACTGCCCAAAGCTCTGCGCGCGCTTGGTCACGATGTGCGTGTGGTCATGCCTGCCTATCCAAAGATAGAGGCGCAGGGACGCGCGGGTCAGATCCATTTCCGTGAGGGAGGCATGATCGTGCCCACGGGAGGAGGCGGCATCCCGGCAGGGATTTTCGAAGGCGTGCTGCCAGGCAGCGATGTACCCATCTATTTTGTCGCGCAGAACCATCTGTTTGACCGCCCGAATATCTACGGCTATAACGACGATGCTCATCGCTTCGCATTTTTCTCGCGCGCCGCGTTCGAACTGGCGAATGTGCTCGGCTGGAGACCCGATGTGCTCCACGCGCATGACTGGCATACCGCCCCCGCTGTACTGTGGCTGGCGACGGCGGGCCAGACAGACGACCGTTATCGGGGCATCCCCTCTGTTTTTACCATTCACAATCTGGCGCATCAGGGCTTAACCAGTTGGGATGTGCTGAATTATCTCGCCGTCATCACGCATAGCCTCTGGAACGAACCTTACGGCACAGTGAACTTCATGGCGCGCGGCATCTACCACGCCACCCTGATTAACACAGTCAGTCCGACCTACGGACGCGAGATCATGACCTGGGAAGGCGGCGCAGGTTTGCATGACCTGTTACGTCACCGCCACAACGATGTGCATGGCATTCTCAACGGCATGGACTACGACGTGTGGAACCCGCAAACCGACAAAAACCTGGCGCGTCCCTTCGACGCCGATCATCTTGCGGACCGAATCGAAAACAAGCGTGCGCTGCAACAAAAGCTGGGGCTGCCGCAGCGGGATGAAGTGCCGCTGCTCGGCATGGTGACGCGCCTCGATGGGCAGAAGGGCATCGATATTACCGGTCACGTTCTGCACTTGCTGTTGAACGGGGGCGCGGGCGAAGCGCAGTTTGTGGTCATTGGCAGCGGCGCACCCCACTATGAGGATATGCTCCGCCATCTCGCGAGCTATCATCGAAATAAAATGCGCACAATCCTCGCCTACGCGCCAGACCTGGCGCCGCTCGTCTATGGCGGCAGCGACATGTTCCTGATGCCATCGCTCTTCGAGCCATGCGGGCTGGGACAGATGATCGCAATGCGTTATGGTAGCGTACCAGTCGTCCGCGCTACAGGCGGACTGGCAGATACGGTCCGGGATGGTGTGACGGGTTTTGTTTTCGATGACTTCAGCGCCGAAGCGTTCTGGAACGCGATACGCGGCGCGATGTACATCTACAACGTGGATCAGGAAAGCTGGCGGGCTATTCAGACGAATGGCATGACCACTGACTTCTCATGGCGCAACTCGGCACTGGGCTATCAGCAGCTCTACGAGAGAGCCATCGCGAAGATGGAAGGCTGGTAAAAGATCAGAGACATAAATTCTATTTGTACGGCTCTTGTTCTTTCCAGATCGTAAAGTTCTGTAAAATTGACCCACCGATAAACTCTCGCATAATGGATGTGCCGGGGACAACGCTGGTATCCAAAGGTAAAAACCACTCTAAAAAAGCCAACAGGCGTTTTGCTTCGATGTACTCTGGTGTGCCATATTGAACCTGCCTGAGCAGCGGTTCTGCAAAGGGCTTGAGGGCGGCAAGCTCATAAGCCAGGGCAGAATTGAACATCACGTTGGCATTTTCCTGGAACGGGAAGATATGGCGTTTTTCCCCACGCCGCACGGATTCCCAGCGGGCGATGGTCTGGGCAGCGGTGTAGCCGCGCTCACGCGCGTCGCGCACGATACGGCGAATGAGGCGCGTGTCGGTTGTGGAGACGCGGTTATGGCGATCTAGGTTCAACTGGGTTAGCGCGGAGACGTAAATCCGAAACGCTTCGCCAGTGAGGTTCGCCGGGATGAGACGCGGGTCCAACCCATGAATTCCCTCCAGGATAAGAGGCTGCCCATCTCGCAGACGAATCAATTCGCCGTCTTCCCGCAAACCGGTCTTAAAGTTATATCTTGGTAGCTGAACTTCTTTCCCGCCAATAAGACCCTGCAAGTGGCCTGCAAGCAAGGGCAGGTCGAGCGCATCGATGGATTCGAAATCGGGCTTGCCGTCTTCGCCGAGTGGTGTTTTGTCTCGCTCCAGAAAGTAATTATCGAGCTCGAGCGGAAACGGGGAAACGCCGAGCGCAAGCAATTGCACCGTGAGCCGCCGTGCGGTCGTGGTCTTGCCAGCAGAGGACGGTCCGGCGATCAAAACGATCCGCGAACGATCAAGTTGACTTACAACCTGATTGGCAATACGCGCCAGATTGTTTTCATGGAATGCCTCCGAGACCAATACCACCTGGTCGCTGCGCCCACCCTGGATGGCATTATTGAGCGCGCCCACGTTTTCGATTCCCAGCTTGCTCAGCCAGTCGCCATATTGAAGGAAAGTACCCAACAGCTTGGGGTACTCCGGCATCGGCAAAAGCTCATTCGGTTTATGACGACGCGGGTAGCGTAATGTAAAGCCCCCTTCTGCAAGCTCTAGATCGAACCATTTCAGATATCCCGTCGACGGCACCATGTAGCCGTGGTGATAGTCCATGCGCTCGCCAAGGCGATAGAGAGTAAGATAATTTTTCTTACGATAACTCAGCAAACGGACTTTGTCTTCGTAGCCGCGTGAGTGAAAATAATCAATCGCTTCCTGGATGGGAATCTCCATCCGCTCGAACGGAAGATTAGACTCCACGAGTCCACGCATATGATCCTTGAGAGCGTCGATCTCCGCCTCAAATAATGGCTCGCGCCCTGTGATCTGACAGTAGAACCCGCCTGACGCAACAGAATGATCCACATAAAGGACCGCTTCCGGAAACAGCTCGTTGAACGCCATCTCGAGTAAAAACGTCAGCGAGCGGCGATAGATGCGCGCCCCGTCCGGGTCAGACATGGTCACAGGGATGACGCGTGATTCGATCGTGATGGGATACGTCAATTCACGGAGGTCGCTGTTGACAATAGCGGCAACGACCTGCGCCTCCGATTCCAGGGTTTTTAGAAACTCACCTACTTTCGCCCCGCGCGGTCCCGACAGCACTCGCCCATCCGGTAATTGGATTTCGACCGACGAGCGCGGGGCGACCTGAGTAATTTTTTCAGTCATAATGTATCTTTCATAGAACTATGTCGTTGCGAGCGCTCGCTGCGAAGCAATCTCAACGTACCTGCCAACAAACGATTTGAAAAAACAGGAGATTGCTTCGTCGTCGCTTCGATCCTTCTCGCAAGGACCTTAATTAGTTTGGATTTTTGCCAATAATTTCTCGGGCTTGCGAGCAAACTCATCCAAGGGAATTTCTTTTTTGGTCAACGCCATCAGAATCTCGGTCAGCGCTTTATTCACCGGGGTTGGCACGTTGCATCTTTTTCCGGCACGCACGACTTCTCCGTGTAAGTATTCCACTTCGCTTTTCCCGCGACCGGAGTGCAGATCAATATGAAAGGATGGCATTTTGGACCCGCGTCCCGCGCCTGCCGCACGTCCTAACAATGGTTTCGAAAGCCACAGCGGTAATTTTGTAGCAAAAGCTAACGCACGAACGGGTGTACCCGGTAAATTTACCACTTTGAAACCCTGCGCGTCCATAACAGCCAGGCATTCCCGCAGCATTTCGATCTCGAGTTTGTATAAATCTCTGTTTGCAAAGACTTCGCCAGCCGTCATATCCAGGATCGCCGAGGTCGGATTCGCGATCAGGTTGGTCAGCATCTTGGACCATTTCATGCTATTTGCATCGTCAAACAACTCTGAATTGAGATATGCAGCATTGAATGTTTTGTTCAACTTTTCCGAGAGTGGATGTCCCTTTGCAATGCCGACGCCGCGCAGGCGCTCCAGCACGATATCACCGGCGCCGCGCCGACCAATGGCGGTTGTCACAGTACCATAGATCACCTTGTCTTTTCCAAGCACGTCTGCAATGGCAGACTCATTCGACACGCCATTCGACAGACAAAGGATAGGCGGCATCTTGTTTGCAAACGGTTTGATTCCCTCCAGTGCAGGAATGGTATCAAAAGACTTGAGAGCAAATAAAGCTACATCAAAGGGTCCGTAGCGAAGCGCATCCTCCAGGGTAGAAACGATCACAAATGAAGCCGGGTCCACGCGTGATGAAGTTTTTGTTTGTCGCTGTGTATCGAGTGTTAAGTCCAGCCGCAGACCGCGCTGTCGCAATTCTTCCACCGCTTTAGGCCGCTCCACAAATACGACCTGCTGCCCGGCAAGAGCGAGGCTGCCACCGAAATATGTCCCAATGGCACCCGCGCCAAAGACAAGCACTTTAAGTTTGCCGTTGAGATGGCTGGCTGATTCAGAAAGAGCCATCTTTACTCAGGCTGGAACGGTTGAAATTGCCAGCGTTCATTCAGATGGGCGCGGTCATTCAATGCCTCGATCGCCCAGCGGTGCTGATAGGGATAATAAACCACCCGCGCGAAGGCGGTGTTATCGAAACGAAAGCGCACACCGGAGGGGTCGACATGAGGAGCAACCCCAATAATCGCGTGCATCAATTGATTGAGCAAACCACCATGCGAAACGATGAGGTAGCTCCCGGGTGGACGGCGCAGGAGGCTATGCAATGCCTGCCCCGCCCGGAGGAAGAGCGCCCAGTCTCCTTCTCCCTCACCACCGATGGAGTCGTAAGGAGTGACGTAAGGAGGCTGCGGCCGCTTCCGCACTTCTTCCGCGGTCAGCCCTGCTATCTCGCCGATGTGACGTTCGAGCAGGATGTGATCAATTTCGACTGGAGTACCCACCGCCGAAGCGATGATCTCCGCCGTCTCTTTCGCGCGGACGAGGGGGCTGGCAAGGATTAAATCGAATTTCATCTTTTCTGATTTCCAACGTGCTGCCAACGCCCGTGCCTGGGCGCGCCCCTTTTCGGTCAGCTCATAGTCCGATTGACCCTGCCAGCGCGACTGTGCATTGCCAATCGACTCGCCATGGCGCACGAATACAAAGTGATAGATGGGTTTCGCTTTTGCGCTCACTTTTCTCTCTTCTTAAGCAGATAGACCGGTCTCCGTTTGACTTCCTGAAAAATATAACCAACGTAGACGCCAATAAAACCCAGCAGAATCATAACCATGCCCCCGATCACGAGCATCACAGACATCAGCGAGCTCCAGCCCGGCACCAGCTCAGAAGAGCGTCCCGTGAGCCAGAACGAAAGCACATAAAGGATTTGACCCGCCGCGAGGCAGAGCAAGATTCCGCCTGCGGTCATGCCTAAATAAAGGGGCATGAGCGAAAACGAAAAGATCGCGTCCATCGCCAGGCGGAACATTTTGCCAAACGAGTATTTTGATTTGCCCGCCACACGGCTCGTCTCATGATAGGGCAGAATCACGCTGCGGTAGCCCATCCAGGAAATCATGCCGCGCAAAAAGCGGTGATATTCAGGCATCGACTTCAATGCTTCTACAGCCTGACGGCTCAGCCCGCGAAAATCCGCCGCTCCCGGTTCCATACGCGTACCACTGATGGTCTTGATCAACTTATAAAACCCTGACGAGGTGAGCTGTTTGAAGGAAAGACCTTGCCCCTCTTCAATACGTTGTGTCTGCACAATGTCATATCCCTGCTCAAACAGGGCAATCATCTGTGGGATCATCTCTGGCGGGTGCTGACCATCCCCGTCCAGAGAAATCACAAAGTCACCATTTGAGGCATCCAGTCCGGCTGTTAGCGCTGCTTGATGACCAAAGTTCCGTGCAAATTCCAGCACGATGATGCGTGGATCACGTCCTGCCAGGGCGTTGAGAGAATCTACAGTACTGTCTTGAGAGCCATCGTCTATGTAATAGATTGTGAACTTGTAGGGTAAACAGTCAATGGCGTTCGCGATAGTTGCATAGGTCTGTTCAACGACCCCCGCCTCGTTGTACACTGGAATCACGAGATCGATTTTGAGCTGACCTTCTTGAGACATTGGAAGAATTCTACCCTAAACGTAGGTCGGATTGGCAACACCTGCACTGCGTTCTGGTGCAAGTGTCCGACTTACGCAAGCAAAGAAAAACTAAAACGGAAATGTCTGGAGCGAATCAATCACCTGCTCCTGCTCGGCACGGGTTAGCGCGTTATGAAAAGGCAGTCGGACTAACTGATCGCTCACACATTCTGTGATCGGGCAATCGCTACTCCTACCCCCAAAACGTTGCCCCATGTCAGAGAGATGCAACGGCAAATAGTGGAACACGCTATACACGCCACGCTCACGCAAATAGGCAATCAACCGTTGCCGAAGATCAAGAGTAGGCATCAGGAGATAAAACATATGATAAGACTGGTCGCAGTGCTCAGGGACATACGGCAGTCGCACATCATGAGCCTGCGCCCAATCTTTGAGACCTGTGGCATATAGTTCCCAAACCTGCCTGCGGTGCAGCTGAATTTTCTCGCGCTGCTCCAGTTGCGCAAGCAGGAACGCCGCCAGGATATCAGACGGCAGATACGAAGAGCCGATATCCACCCATGTATATTTATCTACCTGCCCGCGAAAGAAGCGTGAGCGATTTGTCCCTTTCTCGCGGATGATCTCCGCGCGTTCCGCCAGGTCAGGATCGTTGATGAGCAGTGCGCCGCCTTCTCCGCTCGTAAAGTTTTTGGTTTCATGGAAGGATTGCGAAGCCATGGACCCGAACGTACCCAGATACTTCTCGCGGTATTTTCCAAAGAGTCCATGAGCATTGTCTTCTACGACAGAGATATCGTAATGTTTGGCAATCTCCATAATGGAATCCATCTCGCAGCCGACGCCAGCATAATGTACGGGGACAATCGCCTTAGTCTTGGACGTGATCGCGTTTTCGAGTTTTGACTCGTCCAGATTAAGCGTGTCGGGCCGAATGTCTATAAAGACAGGTGTGGCGCCGCGCAGCACAAACGCATTCACCGTGGAAACAAACGTAAAATCCGGGATGATGACTTCATCGCCGGGCTGGACGTCCAGCAGAATCGCAGACATCTCCAGGGCATGTGTGCAGGAAGTCGTCAGTAAAGCTTTTGGGACACCAAGCTCTTTTTCCAAAAAGGCATGAGATCTCTTCGTAAACGGTCCATCACCGGAGATGTGCCCATTTTCAACAGCCTGTCTCATATATTCGAATTCATTTCCTACCAGGGTAGGACGATTGAAATCTACTTTGATTTCAGTCATGCACTAATCCTTGCGGATGAGAAGTGTGAAGTCATAAAGATGGTAATCATGCAGGAGGGCAACATTTTTCGAGAAGTTTAGTTTGCAGTAATCGAAGAGGAACAGGGGATCCGCATAGTACAAGTCTGAGCGCATCTTATCGGCGTCGGAATACTTAGTGAGAAAGTTGCTGGAAAAGCCACGCTGACTGAGCCGGTTGAATTCGTTTAGTACATTTAGCACATATTCGGTCCACGTTTCAAAGGACTGTTCGCCGCGAAAGTTAAAGATGCCGCTCGCCACTACGTAATCGCAGACGGGTAACTGTGACTTATCTGTAAAAAATGTACGACGGGGCTTGTCCCGGTGCGCCTGGTGGGCTGTTTCAATAGCGCTCTCGAGTATGTCGTAACCGTAGTAATCGGCGTCAAAACCATTGCCTGCCAGATAATCTGCCAGCGCACCGTAACCACAGCCGTAATCCAAAATCGAGAAGGAGTTGGATTCAACGACTTTCAGAAGCTGGTCAAAGCGGACGTTCTGTGAGGTTTCCGAGTTCCAGTCCGAGCCGCGCGGGGAAGCGCCATGCTCTCGAATTCGTTTATCGAAATACGATTTCACATGATCCAGGTTGGGGTGGTCAGACATGACTTCCTTTGAATATGTATCGAGGTGCTTCCGATCCTGTCATAAAAAGGAGATCCAAAACACTTACGTAGGGATCAAATGGCGGGTAAAGTTGTGAATACTCCGGATAATCGTATTGCATATATTCCAGTGTAATTCCGGATTTGTCAAATTTCTCCTGTTCGACGTAATCCTGCGCCGACGGACCGCTAATATAATGCGTCGCTCCTACAGCCTGGAGGATTTGAATCAGCCGATCTGTTTTTTGTCCGTTAATTCCGCCGATCTCGGAGGATCGCATAAAACGTGTGTGGGTGTTTCCCAGCTCACGTGCCAGTGCAACGGTGAAATCAATGGTGAAATCTGCGAGGAACTCATCATGACGTTGAAAGAATGTCTCGAGCAAAGGCAGGTACTGCTCAAAATGAGGCGCTTTTGAATACGACTGCTGGATGGCTTTTAGATGGATCTCGTTCCAGGGTGTTTCCCAGACGATCCGGATTTGGTGGATGGGAATATTTTGAGTCTGCGCCCCGCGACTATACACCGGAATCGTGAGCCATTGTTTGCCATGCGGCGTCTTGATCTGATTACGGTTGCGCCAGCCGCGCTTATCGTACTGCACGTCATCGTAAAAAACAAACAGATCCGCCCGCTGGATCTGATCGAACACACCACGCCATGGAATATAAGATGGTTGGAGAATGACGACATTCATGCTTCGGTCGTTTCCTGGACCACATAGGGCGGGCGATCCATGCTGCGATCGAACATGCGCGCCAGGTATTCACCGAAAATGCCAAGGGCAAATAACTGTGCCCCGCTCACGAGGGCAATCATGGACGCCAGGAATGGAAACCCCGGCGGGCTTCCCGCCGTAAAGTAAACGACCAGTACGTAGATAAATACACCCAGTCCAAAGAGAGTCATCCCAAAGCCGATCCAGCTGGCAAAGCGCAATGGCAGAGTGCTATAGCCAATCAGGATGAGCGTTGCCGTCCGGACCAGCATCGTGAAGCTGTAGTTACTCCGTTCCGCCGGTGCAATATTGACCTGCACGGAACTAAAACGAGTGGTCCCCCAGGAAAGCAAAACATCCAGAATCAGGGAAGGGCTCTGGAAGTTAACAAATGCCTCGCGCAAATGTGTGCGAAACGCTCGAAAGGCAGACACATTATGCACTGCAGGCAGACCAATGACCTTCGCTAAAATCCACTTGATGCCTGCCGTCATGGCATTACGCCATAAACTCTGCGGTAATTTTCGTGGAGCCCCATAGACCACATCGTATCCTTCCTCCAGCTTTGCCAGCAAATGCGGAATCTCTGCAGGTGGATGTTGGAGATCCTGGTCTATCGTCACAACAATTTCATACTGGGCAGCCCGCACGCCGCACAGCGTTGCATTGTGTTGCCCGTAGTTACGCATCATCCGTATCCCCCTCACGCATGGATATTCATGCGTCGCATTTTGAATGAACTGCCAGCTGTTATCCGGGCTGCCATCATTGACAAGGATGATTTCATAGGTTTGAGCGAATGTCGGCAGCGTTCGGGTAAGCTCTTCCACCAGTGGTGAGATGAAAGCTTCCCCCTTGTAGATGGGAACAACAACGGAAAGGTTCATACGGGAGACAATTCTACCATCCGCTTTATATGTGGACCCCGTGCTTATCCGTTAGGAGCAGGAGGGTACGCGCCACCTCCGCGGATTTCCGTTCTTCATCCCAGCCGAGCGCGTTCGCAAGAGCCTTCGCCAATTCCTCGATCACTTCCCCATTGAGGCGCCCTAACATGGCGAGCATCGAGCGCCGGAGCAGAAAATCATCGAGATGGCAGACCTTTTCATGCTGGGCAATGAAGATCACTTCGCGCAATGAGTAATCCGGCAGGGATTTGAAGATGAAATCTGTGCCGCCGTTCATGTAGGTAGCGATAGTCTCTGCGCGTGTGCCGTAACGTTCGAACAGAGTCTTCAAGCGCTCACGCGTCAGACCAGTCCAGGCGGAGAGGCTTTCGATCTGACTTCTCATCTCAGCGGGTTCACGCGGGTAGCCGCGTCCGCCGCCAATGGGTAAATCGCGCGTAGATTTTTTACGTTTTAATCCCAGGTGAGCCAGCGCCTTGTCAGCCGCCTGCTCCGAGAAGGCGCGGAAAGAGGTCCACTTCCCGCCCACGAGTGAATAGATAGGGAAGTGCAGATTCGTCCAATCGCCGCTGAGCACTTCGATATTGTGATCACGTGAGATTTGAGAGGCGCTCTTCGCGTTCGAACGGGGTAATGGACGGACACCCGAGTATTGAAATACAATATCCTCACGTGTTAAGTGGATTTCCGGAAAGATACGCCGTGTCAAACTCAAAAAATAATCGATCTCTTCGTCGGTGCAAGACGCCTCATCGGGGTTTTCCATCGGGATGTCCGATGTGCCGATGAGCACGCGATCATAGAGCGGGTAGATAAGCACGATGCGACCATCTTCATTTTCAAAGAAGAACTCATACTCTCCAATGGCATTACGAAGCTCATCGTGCTTCACCACAATATGGGAGCCCTTGGTTCCGCCAATAAAGCGTGTGGAGAGACCCAATTTTTTATTAGTGAAATCGATCCACGGACCCGCGGCGTTGATGACGAGTTTCGGGTGTACGTCGTAGGTCTCATCGGTCAATTCATCCCGGAGCATGATGATGTCTTCACTTCCACCGATCATGCTGACGTAGTTTAGAGCACGGGCGTTTGGGTTTTCTGACTCCGCGTCGAGGATTAAGTCCATTGCCAGGCGTTCGGGCCGGAGGATGGCGCCGTCATAGTACACAGCCGTATTAACAATGTCCGAGTTCAGATGCTTCCACTTCTCGAGCGACTGTTGGCGTGAGAAGAACTTGTGGCGCGGTACGCTGCGCTGCTTCCCGGTATAGGCATCGTACAGAATCAAGCCAAGCTTGATAATTAATGAGCCGCGCTCGGAAGGTGTATCCAGCAAGCGAAAAAATTTGAGCGGTGCGTTCAGAATCCCGGAGAAACGTTTGAAGATGGGAATGGTGGTTGGGAGCGGTTTGACCACATGCGGCGCGTTCTGTAACATCCGGTTGCGTTCTCCCACCGCCTCACGCACAAGACGAAACTCGCCGTTTTCGAGATAGCGGATGCCGCCATGCGCCATGTGGGAGGATGCCGAGCTCGCGCCGGAACAAAAATCACTTTTTTCCACTAATAGAACGTCCAGCCCATTGACCGCAAGATCGCGAAATGTGCCAATGCCGTTGATGCCGCCGCCAACGACCAATACGGAAACCTCAGGGTTACTCTTAAGAGCAGAGAGAATCTCGTGACGATTCATCGAAGTCGTTCCGCCTTCCAATGTTCCATGTTGAATTGATAACGGGTAATTCACTCAACCCAGTCGAATGTACGGGTGACAGCCTTTTTCCAGCCGGAGTATAACGTCTTTCGTTCTCCGGCGTCCATTGCAGGTGTCCACTCTCTGTCCTTACCCCAATTGGAGCGCAGTTCCTCATAATCTTTCCAGAATCCCACTGCCAGCCCAGCTGCGTACGCCGCACCAAGGGCGGTCGTTTCGGAAACTTTCGGGCGGATGACGGGGACGTCGAGAATATCCGACTGGAACTGCATCAGCAGCTCGTTGAAGACCATCCCACCGTCTACTTTGAGAGCAGTTAGCCTGACCCCTGAGTCGGCTTCCATCGCATCCAGCACTTCGCGCGTTTGATAAGCAGTTGCCTCGAGCGCGGCGCGAGCGATATGTGCCCTAGTAATATAGCGCGTCAGCCCGAGAATGGCGCCGCGCGCGTTCGATTTCCAGTAAGGCGCATATAATCCGCTGAACGCCGGGACGAAATAAATGCCGCCGCTATCTTCCACGGTTTTCGCCAGCGACTCCACCTCCGCCGAGGCTTGGATGATCCCCAGGTTATCTCGCAGCCACTGCACGAGCGCGCCGGTGATTGCAATCGAGCCTTCCAGCGCATACACAGCTTTCTCATCGCCGATTTTGTATCCAAGCGTGGTGAGCAAACCCGAGCTCGATGGCACTAGTTTTTCACCTGTATTCAAAAGCATAAAGCAACCTGTCCCATAAGTATTCTTTGCTTCACCCGGGTCGAAACAAGTCTGCCCAAATAACGCGGCATGTTGATCACCAAGATCGCCCGCGACAGGAACGCTTTCCAGCGGCGGGCAGCTGCCTTCCCTTATAGAGCCATAGATTTCAGAAGACGATCGAATCTCAGGCAGCATCGCGCGTGGAATACCAAGCAAACTTAATAGCTCTTCATCCCAATCTAGGGTGTTGAGATCCATCAACATTGTACGTGAGGCGTTGGTTACGTCCGTAATGTGCTGTCCGGTTAGATTCCAGATGAGCCAGGTGTCGATGTTGCCAAATAATACATCTCTATTTTCTGCTTTCTCACGCGCCTCTTTCACGTTATCGAGAATCCATTTGATCTTGGGTCCGGAAAAATAGGAGGCAAGAGGTAGACCGGTCCTGGCTCGAAAACGGTCCTGCCCGTCTGTGCTAGCCAGTTCATTAATGATGGAATCCGTCCGTGTGTCCTGCCAGACGATGGCGTTATAAACTGGCTTACCAGTTTCTCTATCCCAGACGACCGTTGTCTCACGCTGGTTCGTAATCCCCACTGCAAGGATATCGGATGCAGAAAGGTTTGCTTTCTGCATGGCATCCGTGATGACTTCCTGAGTCCTTTGCCAGATCTCCAGAGCATCATGCTCCACCCAGCCCGGCTTAGGATATATCTGCTGGTGTTCCTTTTGAGAGGCTGCAACCACATGTCCCCCTTGATCGAAAATCATACAACGAGTGCTTGTCGTTCCCTGGTCGATCGCGGCGATGTATTTGGACATGATTCACCTCACGTCCATTTTATAACAAAACGTCCCCGCCTAAAACGGCGGAGACAAGTTTTGTGCCTTATCAGCAAGACAAGCCTTGCCGGCTTACCCCATGGCTTCTTCGATTTCTTCCTCATCTTCAGGAGCGTCATCAACATCGGGGATGGGTTCCTCATCAGGTCCCGCTTCCGGTGTATGGATCAGCCTGTAGGCGCCCACGGCGATCGCCGACCCCAGCAATGGTCCTAGAAAGTAGATCAAATACATCATCCCCTCGCGCGCGGCGCCAGCAGCCGCGGCAGGACCGAACGTCCGCGCGGGGTTAAGCGAGCCTCCGGTGAGAGGACCACCTGCCAGGATGGCAATTGTCAGTGTGAGACCAATGGCCCAGCCTGCCATCGGACCCGCCTTCCCGGCAACCGCCGTATGAAGAATAGTGGTGACCAGGAAAAACGTCAGCAAGGCTTCCACGCCGAGGGCGTAGTATGGGAATCTGTCTGTGAGGACGCCGGTGGTCTGCGCGGCGGCAAATGCCTCGGCGTTTACCAGCCCGACAACGTTGCTCAGGACAAAACCAGCCAGTACAGCCCCGGCGAACTGCGCCACCCAGTACACAGCCGCCTCCGCCCATGTCACCGTTCCATTCAAAGCTAAGCCGAACGTCACTGCCGGGTTGATATGCGTGCCTGAGATATGACCAAACGTATACGCAAACACTGCCAGTGTGAGTCCGTGGGCAAGGGCAACTGCCAGCAGTCCTGCATCATACAGCCCGATCGCCCCGCCAATAAACACCAGTGCAAATGTCCCGATCAACTCTGCAACGAACACTTTGTAGTTAAACATACGCTCTCCCTTTCCTTAACTCGGATATGGAAATATGCAACCCCGCCGTTATTGATACGCTACGCCCAATTTCGAGCGCCTGCTAAGAAGGATCGCCCGCTCATGGATTTTTTCCCTGCTGACTGCACCTCCTCCAGAATGAGAAGCCCGCCTCGCGCGCCGACGGCAGGTTGGTTCTGCACAATCAGCCTCTGCCCGGCTGACGCCTCTCCCGTTTCCACGCGTACCCGATGCACTTTCAATTGCATTCCATTGAAGTCCATGGATGCACCGGGCCACGGGTTGAACGCTCGGACACGTCGTTCCAGTTCGTGCGCATCCTGGTTGAAATCCAGTTTTCCCTCTTCTTTCTTTAACATCGGCGCATACGTGACGCCCTCTTCAGGTTGAGGGACCGGGGTCACTTTGCCGGATAGATACTCTGGCAGAGTCTCGAGGAGCAGGTCTGCCCCGAGCGTGGATAGCTTCTCAAACACGGAGCCTGCCGTATCCTCCTGCGTGAGCGGAATCGAACGCTGGCTCAGCATGGGACCTGTATCGAGTCCCGCGTCCATTTTCATGATGGTCACGCCCGTTTCCTCATCCCCATGCAGGATCGCAGCATTGATGGGCGCCGCACCGCGCCAGCGCGGCAGCAGGGACGCATGGACGTTAATACAACCAAACCGCGGTAATTCCAGGACATCCTTTTTGAGGATTTGACCGAATGCAGCGACGACAATCAATTCCGGCGCCCACGCCCGCAATTGATCCATCGCTTCGGGCAGGCGCAGTTTTTCAGGCTGCATCACAGGAATTCCCAATTCCAGTGCAAGTGTTTTCACAGGCGGCGCTTTGTGTTCGCGCCCGCGCCCGGCGGCACGATCCGGCTGTGTCACGACGCCAACAACATCATAATATTGCGATAACCCTTGCAGGGTAGGCAGCGCAAAATCCGGTGACCCCATGAACACGACTCTTGTCATGTGTTCATTTTACTGGTGATTCAATTTTTTTTGGTTGCTTTTTGAATTGAATGGATGTAAAATGATGGAAATTAAATCCCAGATTAATTCGGAGGAACTCATGGAAAACCAGCCTATGATGGAAGCCACCAGCGACGATAAACTTTGGGCCTTGCTGGCATATGTATTTACACCTCTTGTTCCCATCATTATCCTTTTGATGCAGGATAAGAAGGATCGTCCGTTCATTCGGGCACACAATGCTCAGGCGCTCGTATGGGGAATTTTCAATCTCGTGGGCGGCACCATTCTCAGCAGCGTTCTCTTTTTCTGCTTTGGGTTGCCCTCCATCATCATTTGGGCTATCGGCGTGTACTGGGGATTCCAGGCATACAACGGCAAGTATGTGGAGATCCCGGTTGTCACGAACTTCGTAAAGAATCAAGGCTGGGCATAAAGTTCCCTGAGTTAAGCCAAGACCCGCGCAGGCGGGTCTTTTTATTTCCTTATTGTTGTAGAATAATAAACATCACCCAAACGTTGGAGGAAAGCATGGACGCCGCGAAATCATTTTCATTCCCTTTTGAGGATCCGGACTGGCTCAGCAAGCTGGGGTTGGGGGCGCTGATTAGCATGATACCCATCTTGAACTTTGCCTGGACCGGCTATCTGGTGGATATCATACGAAGCGTAATGAATAACGATGGAGACGTTCTCTCCACTTGGGACGACCTGGGTAAAAAGTTTAACGAAGGATTGATTCTATTCGGAGCCTGGATCGTCTATGCCTCTCCCATTCTGATCGCATTCTGTCTGCCATTGGGACTCATTGCCTCCTCTGGTTTGATTTCAGGAAACAGCGATATGCAGGACATCGGTCGGATTCTTACCGAGGCTGAAGGTGTCCTATTTTATTGCCTGCTGTGCGTGTTCATCCTGTACGCACTTGTGCTGTCCATCATTTATCCGGTGATCTTAGTGTCCTTTGCCCGCGAAGGGACGTTCGCCTCCTGTTTCAAACTGCGCCAGGCACTGGACATGATCCGTAACAATACGACAGGGTTCTTCACTGCCTGGGTGTTGAGCCTCGCCGCCACGATCGGTACAGGGCTGCTTATAGGATTTATAAACCTGGTCGTAGGCTGGATTCCCTGTATAGGGTGGATTGTTGGGTTGGTACTAACGCTTGCATCAGGAGTTTACAGCACGGCTGTCTATGCGCATCTGTTCGGGCAGTTCGGTAGAGCCGCCTTTGCAGGTGACCAATTGATACCTGCCGGGTGATAGGACTGAATAAAAGCCCACATCTGTGGGCTTTTATTCATTAAAATTTCAGCTCATTATGGTCCCCAGCGCGGCTGGTAATCACAATAATCATTATTGGTTAACCGGCGCAAGTCAGTTCCATCGATGCGAATGATGTAGATCTCGCAGCCGTGGTCGTCGCCGTACTTATCGAAATAGGCCGTAAATACCACCCACTGCCCATCCGGGGAAAACGATGGTCCCTGGCTGTTGCCGCCGCTCGGCGTGAGCTGGCGCGCATTTGACCCGTCCGCGTTCATGATGTAGACTTCGCGATTCCAGGCAGGACCTGAATAGGTGACGATGAACCGTCCATCAGGGGACCAATCGCTGCGGCCGCGAATAGCAGGCAGGTTGGATATCTGACGCAAGCCTCCCCCATTCCGGTTGACAGCAAACAACTGCACTCCTCCATTCACCCCCGACGCGAACAATATTTGGCTTCCATCCGGTGACCAGGTGGGGTCCCAGCCATTCGTCTGAGGGATGTTGCCTGCATTCCCGCTATCCCGATCCATGACCATGATCTGCGTATTGCCCGTGTTGGGGTTTCCGCGCACAAACGCAATGGACTTTCCATCCGGTGAAACCTCCGGCGCAGTCAGTACACCGAGGCGATCTGTCAGTTGATCCACGTTGCCATCGCTGAGATCGAGGCTGTAGATCTCGTAGACATTTAATTCGCGGAAGGAAGAATAGACGACGCTTTGTCCATCTGGCGCAAGTGAGCCATAGTAATGACGCCGGTTGTTCTCAGTTGTTAACCGGCGCATACCAGAACCGTCTGCATTCATGATGCATATCTGGTCCATCGCCTGCACTTTAAAGAGCTGGCATGTGAAGACAATGTGACCAGTCAGCTCATCGCCGCTGGAGGGGAGAGGGACAGTGAATCCACCGACAGAACCTCCAGATGTAGCGTTCGGGGTTGCGATCGAATCGGTTAGGACAGGAGATGCAAGCCCGTCCGGCGTGGAGGCTTGCAGTGTAGCGAACAGGTCTGGAGTGGAAGAGGGAGCGATAGGGCGATTGCATGCCAGCAAGAAAAAAATAAGAGAAATTGTAAAAACTGGTTTAAGTTTTCTCATCATCCAATTCGATTGACTCAAGATAGAGCTCTTCGCCTGCTAATATCTTCGCGCCGAAACTGCCGCAATATGGGCAATGGATCTTTCCGTCCTGTGGATGGTATTTCTGAAAACAAGCCATACACTGGACTTCTGCTTTAATAAAACGAAAATGGAGTTTCGCTCGTTCCGCCGGTGTACCTTGGCTTAGTTCCTCCCAATGTTTTTGGATGGAAACCGGATCGAGCTCAGCGATCTCGCCGAGGACAAGTTGAAGACTCCGAACGTGTTGATTCGCATCACGCGCTTTCAGAAGCGCTTTCGCAAGGATGGATTGAATAGCATGGAGTTGGCGCATTAAGATTTTCTACTTTACTACAGTTCATAGTGTACCTGAAAACAGGGACGCACGCGTACGCGTGCGTCCCTGTTTTCAGGCTTCTTTTGGAGAAAAGAGCTTCCTCAGGACGGTCTATAAGCCGCATTCTGTCCATGATGCTTGCGCATCACTGGGCGATCATCTCTCTGGGCGGTGCGTCGCCGCGCCGCTCGATGCGACCTACCCGGGACTGGCTTTCTCATCTCATGAGAAAGCACGTATGAAGACGAGCAGTCTCCCGCCATCCGCGGATGGCTTCGTCCCTACTTGGTCTTGCTCCCGGCGGGGGTTACCTGGCCATCCACATTACTGTAGATGCCGGTGGTCTTTTACACCACCTTTTCACCATCACCCTCACCTCTTGCGAGGTGAACTGGCTGTTTGTTTCTGTGGCCCTCGTCCGGCAGGTTAGCTCCTCACGGAGGGTTCCCCGCCCCGGGTGCTATCCGACGCCGTGCTCTATGGAGTGCGGACTTTCCTCGGCCCCGACAACGCAGGACCGCGATCGCCCAACCGACCTGAGGCGGCTGTATCATACACGCAAGGACACCCCCCGTCAACCGCAAGAGAGGTGACTCAAACATTTTTCTAACCGGTTCTCTCAAAAATCAATGCGGAATCATCAAATCGCTTCGTAATTCGTCAGACAAGCGGTAAAATAAGGAAGAGAGCATTTACAAAGAACAACGGAGTCTCTGTGAGCAATTGGCCTGGGAAATATGTGATCGGTCTGACGGGAAATATAGCAACCGGCAAAAGCGTGGTGCGCCGCATGCTGGAACATCTTGGCGCGTATACCATCGACGCAGACGCCCTCTCGCATCGCGTGATCTCCAGAGGAGCACCGGGCTACCAACCCGTTTTGGATACGTTCGGCAAATGGCTGCTCGATCCCGATGGACAAATCAACCGGACGAAGCTTGGGCATCTCGTCTTTGCCGATAAAGATGCGCTGAAGCAATTGGAAGACATCATTCACCCCTACGTGCGTCAGGCCGTCGATATCCTGGTCAAGCGCGCAACACAAAAAGTGATCGTGATCGAGGCGATTAAGCTGCTTGAGTCAGGAATACGTAATCAGTGTGACACGATCTGGGTCACAGATGCCCCGCAGCAAGTGCAGGTGGAACGCCTGATGCGCAAACGCGGCATGAGCCAGGAGGATGCGCTCCAGCGCGTCCAGGTGCAATCCGCACAGAAGGAAAAGGTTGCCGCTGCCAATCTGGTGATCACGAACAATGGCTCCTATGACGACCTGTGGAAACAGGTGAATGAAGCCTGGAAACGTATTTCTCCGGAACAGGAAGGTCCCACCACACAGGTCACAACCAGGCAGGCAACAGGTGTACTTTCTTTACAGCGCGGGAAACCACGCGACGCACAGAAGATCGCAGACTTGATCACACGCCTGAGCAAAGGCAAACAAACCATGACGAAAGATCAGGCGATGGAAGCCTTCGGCGAGAAGGCATTTCTCCTGCTGTCGATGAATCAGAATCTAGTTGGCATTGCGGGCTGGCAGGTGGAAAATCTGGTGGCGCGCATCACTGACCTGTTTCTCGATCATGGAGTCGCTCCCGACCAGGCGCTACCGCTGATGCTCCAGGAGGTGGAACGAGCCTCCAGCGATCTGCAATGCGAAGCCTCGCTGGTCTTCCCGCCGATCGATCTGGTTGGCTTTGACTACGTCTGGAAACAGCTTGGTTACGAGCGACGTGCGCCGAATGCACTTGGCGTCCAGGCCTGGGAGGATGCGGCGCGCGAATCCATGCCTGTGGGGTCGGCTCTCTTCTTCAAACAACTTCGCACCGACCGGGTCTTGCGACCAATATAAGCGGAGGCTTGAGCGTCCTTCAGGCGAAGCTTCCGAAGTCAGGAAACAGGGTGGGAAGTTGTTGTAAATCTGTGATCGAAACAGTCACCTACTCGGTGTTCTCAGCACAGATTCAGCCTGCAATACTATACTGATTGACATCTACACAGGCGGAGTGGCGCTGGGGCGCCATGGACGAATGGCAAATTTTCTTAATAACATCCTTTTTATATTTCAGCGCTTCAACTGGTTGAGCATTCTCGACATCCTGTTGGTCACGTTGATCTTCTTCGTGGTGCTCTATTCTCTGCGCGATACACAGGCAATGATTCTTTTGCGAGGCATGATCTTTCTGGTGATCGCCCTCGTCCTGTTGACAACCGTTGTAGAACTGCCTGCATTCTCGTGGCTCGTACGAAGTACATTACCTGCACTGCTGCTAGCGATCCCGGTGATCTTCGCGCCGGAAATCCGCCGCGCCCTCGAGCGGCTGGGACGCGCCGGTACGCTGACCATCGTGCAGTCCTCCAATCACACCGATGATGAAACGATGCAGAAGGGAATCAGGTCGGTTGTGGAAGCAGCTGCCCGGCTTTCGGCACGCCAGCACGGCGCGCTGATCGTTATGCAAAGAATGGATAGCCTTGATCAGTATATCGAGACCGGTGTTCCCATGCGAGCAGATGTGACACCTGAGTTGCTCTTACAGCTCTTCTATCCGGACACGCCCCTGCATGACGGCGCGGTGATCATTGCACGCGGACGTATCGTCGCTGCAGCGTGCGTGATGCCGCTTTCTGCAAGCGGCATTCTCAACCGGTCTCCGGAACGACAGATGGGACTCCGTCACCGTGCGGCACTTGGGATCTCGGAGGTCAGTGACGCCATCGCCGTTGTTGTTTCAGAACAGAGCGGCTCCATATCCATTGCCCATGCCGGGCGTATGATCCGCCGCATCGACCCCGAACGGCTCGAGAACATCCTGGCTGCGTTCTTCCGCCCGGACACGACGACACCCCAACGGCTACTGCTCCAGCGTTACTTCCCTTCTCTCTTCCGCAAGGACCAGTAGCATGCGTTTGTTTGCAAAGAATCTTCGAACTTTTTTTCTAGCGCTCGCGTTGGGTCTCTCAGTCTGGTTATCGGCGGTCAGCGCGGCAGACCCGAATGAAGTGCGCGCTTACCCCAGTCCGATTCAACTCGAGATCGTCGGGCAGGACCCATCGCTCGTCATCACGAATGAAATCCCCTCTACCGTGGAGGTCACACTGCGCGCACCGCGCTCGGTCTGGGAATCTTTAACCGCGCGCGAAGATGCTATTGGCGCGACTCTGGACTTGTCCGGGCTCAGCTCGGGAGAACATACACAGCAAATCCAGTTGACCATTACAGAACGGCCCTACCAACTGATTCGCATGAATCCCACGGCGGTGACCGTGAATCTGGAATCGCTCATCAGCCGGACACTTCCGCTGGTCGTTTCACTTGGCGGACAGCCTGCGGCAGGTTATCAGGCAGGCGATACAACTAGAGACGTCACCGAGGTTTCCATCTCCGGTCCCGAGTCGCTTGTCCGGCAGGTAGAGCGAGCACGTGTGGTCACTAGTCTGGACGGCGCCCGCGAAAGCATCGATAAGGCATTGCCTATTGAGGTGGTGGATAAAGAAAACAATATAGTTCAAGGCTTGACCATTAATCCTGAATCAGTCCGTGTGAATATTCCCATCAGCCAACAGGGTGGGTTCCGCGACATGGCAGTCAAGGTCGTGGTGCAGGGGCAGCAAGCCCCCGGCTATCGCATCGAGAATATTTCTGTTTTCCCGCCGGTAATCACGATCTTTTCCGAAGACACCGAGCTCGTGAACGAGCTTCCCGGCGTAGTAGAAACCCTGCCACTGGACTTGCAGGATCGGAATGAAGACATCTCTACGCGTCTCTCGTTGGATTTGCCTGAGAATGTCACACTGGTTGGTCCACAAACGGTGCAGGTACAGGTCAGTATTTCCCCGATCCAGACGAGTGTTACACTTCCAAACCTGCCGATTGATGTAATTGGCGTCGCAGAAGGTTTGAGCGCACAAGTCTTCCCCCAGGGCGTGGATGTTATTCTCTCTGGTCCCGTACCGGTACTCGAAGCGCTATCGGCACAGGATATAACCGTATCTGTGGATGCGAACGGGCTTGAGATTGGTGTTTATCAATTAGAGCCGGACGTTGATATCTTCGTGGAGAATGTGTCTGTGCGATCGATCCTGCCGGAAACAGTGGAGGTTGTCATTGCCGTACCCAGTACGCCCACGCCCACAGCATTCCCACCCTAGCCAACTGCAAAGCCTTGCGAAGTTTTCCTGGAAGGAAAAACGCATTTGAGATGAACTTTGCCGGGCTATGTTTACATTTATCTCATCAAGAACTAACTAAAAGAAGTACATAAACTATGCCAAAACCAATTGTTGCCCTCGTTGGCAGACCCAACGTAGGAAAAAGTACGTTGTTCAACCGGCTTGTCGGGGAACGGATGGCGATCGTGCACGATACGCCCGGGACGACGCGCGATCGTCTCTTCGGGGAAGCCGAATGGAATGGACGGGTCTTCCACGTGGTGGACACAGGCGGAATCGATCCCACGCACGGCGGCAAGACCCCTCTCTCGGTCGGCTCTGCGGATTTCATCAACGAGATTCGCCAGCAGGCAAAGGTCGCGATCGACGAAGCGGATGCGATTCTCTTCGTCAACGATGGCGAGACTGGAGTCACCGCCTCCGACCTTGAGGTGGCGAATATCCTGCGCCGCTCACAAAAGAAGCTGGAGAACGGCACATTCTGGCCTCCGATTTTTGTTGTTGCAAATAAAACCGAGTCGAAAGGGCGGCGTGATGAGATCGCTCAATTCTATGAGCTGGGGCTGGGGGAGCCGTACGCGGTCTCTGCAGTACACGGGACCGGGACGGGCGACCTGCTCGACGCGCTCGTGGAAGCGTTTCCTCCACAGGAGACCGAGGAGGAAGACGACAGCATCAAAATTGCGATCGTTGGGAAACCCAA
>JAICRQ010000315.1 GCA_025966435.1 Anaerolineales bacterium
GGAAATGAAATATCCAGCTTCGGGATCTTTGGAGATATGCTGAATGTGAACATGCTTGCTGCCCTGTTCCCGAAAACACTGCAGCAGCATGTACGCCTTCTGCGCAGCTTCCAGGGCGTTGACAAGCGGAAGCTTGCCGCCAGGGAAATGGTCTTTTTGAATATCGATGACAAGCAGGGCTGTTTTCATTAGGTAAGTATACAAGTAGACAGGCAAACATGTGTGCTTGCCTACTTGCTCTCCGTTCCTCAAAGTATAGCCGAAGTTTAAAAAAGGAGTCCAACGTTTGAGGTCGCTGGACTCCTTTTGGTTTTTGTTTCAACAGTTCAGATTACATCGCTAGGAACACGTGCCTCGTTCTTACGAGCAGCCGTTCCATTTCGAATTGCCTTTCTGACAAAGTCAATTGCCACCGAAGACGCGATCGAAACACTCTGGTCACCGCCGATGATCATGGCATTGATGCCCACGACTTCACCTTTTGCATTGACCAGCGGTCCACCCGAGTTGCCTGGCGCCAGTGGAACGTCAGAACGAACGACAGGTAATTTTTCACCGCCTCGATTCTGCGCCGTGACTAACGCGCTGACGATACCGCGCGTCACCGTATTGCGCTGACCCCACGGATGACCGAAGGCAAAGACCATCTCGCCGACACGCGGTGAAGCGGGTGCAGGTACGAGAGGAGTCAGATTCGTCGCGTCGATGGAAAGCAGCGCTAAGTCCACATTCGGGTCGCGCGCGAGCAGACGTGACTCATATTCCCGGTTATCCTGCAAGATCACGACCGGATTACGGCGCCCAACCACATGATTGTTGGTGAGGATCAAGCCAGCCGCGTCCCAGACAATCCCTGAGCCCGCCCCAAAGCGATGACCGCGCACGACAACAAGTGACGGCATCACCCGCTGGACGAATTCATCGATTACTTGTGTAAAGGTGCCGTTGAAGTTCATCTTATTTCTCACCAATCACAACGCTCAACGTTTGAGGCTGCCCGCCGCGGATCAAATCAATCGGCGCGGACTTGCCAACCACCTCACCATTGAGCCGGGTAAATAGCTCGTCATGGTGCAGGACGGGCTCGCCCGCCACACCCACCAGGATGTCACCGACAATCAACCCGCCTTTGTCTGCCGGGCTGCCGTTCTCGACACCGACGATCAGAAGTCCCGTCGCCTGCTCGCGTTTAAGCGCTTTTTGTGAAGCCTCCGGGATGTCAACCGTCTGGCTGCGAATCCCGAGATACCCATGTTTGATGCGACCGTGCTGGACCAGCGTATCCGCGAGTTGCCAGGCGATGTCTGCAGGGACGGTGACCACCGCGCCATTTGCCAGCCCCGAGGTATTCAAACCGAGGACGGTTCCATCCGCCGCTACCAGCGGACCGCCCGAGAAACCGGGATACGAGATGCTGTCGGTGCGGAGATAGCGTTCGAGCATTCCCCCGCGGCCTGTCCGGATTGGTCCCCCGATCGCGCTGACCGTGCCCAGGCTGGCTTCGATTCCCTCAGCGGAAGGACGACCCAACGCAAGTGCGATCTGCCCCAAACGCGCAGGGCTTTTCGTCACTTCCGCGATTGCACCCGCGGCGCGCTCCAGTTTTAGCACCGCTAAATCAGACCCCGCATCCCGCCCTGCAACCTGCGCAGAAACTTCCGCTCCATCCGCAAGGATTACTTTAATCCCCTCTTCACGTTCCACTACATGGTCTGCTGTAAGAATGAGGTCTGGGGCATAAACGATTCCGCTGGCTGGCATGCGGCGACGTGCATTCACCAAGACCGTCGCTTTGCCCGCTTTTTCGGCAGCATCCGCCAGGGCATCCGAAAGTTCTACCAGTACATTTTGGCTCATTGAAATACTCCTTTTCTATCCATGAGGAGTATAGCGTTTACGCTTTCAGAGCGTATCACCGAAACGACTGGTTTTTATACTGGAAGAATGTATAGGTAAAGCGGTACACAAGTAGACAGGTATACATGTTTACGTGTGTACCTCATCACTTTCGCCCAAAATCCGCCGGGTTCTCCCCCCATAATTCCGTATCCCATTTCAAGACGGCATCCTCGCGCAGTTCATTTTCCGCCAGCCAGTTTTCTGCGCTGTGAATCAAGGCAAAGATCGGCGCATTACGATCAGTATGTTTGAGCTGGGTCTTACATTTACCGGTATACACCCAGGAAATGGCATTGCGAGAGTCTGAATAAATGGGTAAATGCTTTTCCTGTTTTTCAAGCCAGGTCAGCGCGTGGACGATTGCCAGAAATTCCCCCACGTTATTCGTGCCATCCGGGAAGGGACCGACGCGAAAAATTTCTTCTTGCGAGTCCGTAAAGACTCCGCGATACTCCATCTTTCCAGGCGATCCGCTGCAAGCCGCGTCCACAGAGATGGAGGGGAGGATCGGTTTGACGCTTGCCTCCCTCCACTTTCCCTGTGAGGAGGGTTTGCCTTTGAAGGCTTGATATTCCGAACGGTAGGCTGCCTCGGCTTCTTTGAGGCTTTGAAATGATTTATATTGTGCCGCGGCGTATCCCTTCACCTGTTTCTCGGTTTCCCCCCAGGACGTGAAGATTCCAGGCTTGCGCCCTTTCCAGACGACGTAATATTTCTGCCTTGGCATACCCAGGAATCTGTGGGGACTATCGTCCTCTACTTGTCCTCTTCCTGCCAGCCCGTTTCTTCAACAGCCATGAAAATATCCGTCGCAGATAGGATGCCAATCAGAGAGCCACTCTCATCGGCAATCGGAAGGTGATGAATGTTGTGCTCCTGCATCTTCTGTGAACACTCCATCAGCGTCCAATCCGGGTTTCCCGTAATGATGGGGTCAGACATAATCTCACGTACTGTGGTTTCGGCTGGGTTCCGTCCTGTCGCGGCGATCTTATCCCGGATATCGGTGGAAGTCACAATTCCGTAGGTCTGATTCTTCCCCGACATGTCAACGACAACACTGTGAATCTTGCGGCGGCGCATCAGGGTAAGGGCGTATTTCACACTCGAATCAGGATCAACGACGATAACAGGGCTGGACATCCAATCACGAACTGTATTGGGCATGGGTTCCTCCTCTGAAGATTACGTCTCGCGCAGGGCGATGCATACGTCGCCCTTACTTATTTTACAACCAATTCCACCGAATCCATTGCCAGCAGGGAGCCATCGGCGGCGCTGATATCCTGCACTTCGAGGCGGATGATCGCACCTGACAAATTATTCCCTAACGGAATGATGGCGTCAAATGTACCCGGCGCACCGAGGTCGGGCGCCGTGACCGCAATCGGACCTGCAGAAAGCTCAATCCCCGAGAGGTCTACAATGCGATAGACGAGGTTATTTTCGAACGGTGCAATCGCGACCTTTCCTTTAATCGGAACAGTCGTAAACACTTCCGAGCCGTTTGCCGGCGATTCAATTGTGATCGTGCGCGGCTGCCCATCGGGAGTGAAAGTTGTGTAATCGATCATATCCAGCAGATTATCCACGAAGCGGTAATGGCGCATCGTGCGCAGGGTCGGGCAGCACATCGGCTCGTCAGTCCCATGGATCACCGCATCCAGGAATATCTCATTGTTTGCAATCGAAAGCTCACGCAGCTCAGGGCGGTCATCCACCATGCTGGAGGTCTGGAACGTCCAGGTTCCATTCACCTGTGAGAAGACGGCAAGAAATACAAAGACGCCTGTACCTCCATAATTCTCGGAGATCAACGCGGCAGCTTCCTCTGTTCCATCCGCATCCAGATCTCCGGTCGTAACAAATTCGGTCACCTGGACGGAGATGAAATCTTCCGAGCCGGGCGTGCCCTGCTCAAAGGTTCCGTCTGTCAATTGCACAACCTGTGAACCTTCGGCTGTACCGAGCTGATACTGCGCGTTCCGAATCTCTTCCACCTGATCCGGTACGGTCGTTGGCGTCGCCGGGCTGGATGTCGCTGCATTGCCGGGACCGTCCGTCGTTTGAATCGGATCGGCGGACGGCACGGGCGGCGGGGTTGCAGGTCTGCACCCGATCAACAAGAGCAGCAGTAAAACGATCAGGGAGCCGCGGGAAGCCATGTAGCACCTCCGTCATGCGTTCGATACAGAGCATATTCTTCTTCAGCCAGGGTAACGATCCAACCGCTATTCGGATTGACAAAATCCATCGTCACAAAGGAATCACCGAAGACAATATCCGGCGAGACGGTTATCCATGTGCGCGCCGCGTCGCGCGTGACGTAAAACTGCTCCCCGTTATAAATCACAGCTTCCTCCGCTGAAATAAAAGCCGACTCGCCCGCTTCGGGAATCAATGTCGGTGTGAGAGTCCACGTATCACCTCCGTCGTTGGTGACATAGACAGCGGTCTCGGTTGAATCACCCGACATACGAAGTACGAGGAAGCCATCTGTGGCGGAAACAAATTTCATCTGATCCCGATCGATACCCAGCTCAAAGTTCTCCGCGCCTTCCGGGAGTTCCAGATTCACCGGAGTCCAATTCTGCCCGCCATCATCCGTGCGGTAAAGATACACGCTGCCGGGAGAATAAATCACGCCGCCCACCCAGGCAGTCTGCATATTGAGCGGCACCAGGTCCGATTTGATTCCTCCCAGCGGAAGGGAATCGGAAGCCTCA
>JAICRQ010000120.1 GCA_025966435.1 Anaerolineales bacterium
CTCAGGATCTCAACCTGCTTCAAAAAGAATTTGGGTTTGCTCTCGACCCGGAACGTTACGTGGATTCGCTGACGGTGGGGGAGCGCCAGCAACTCGAGATCATGCGCCTGTTATTTCTAAACGCGCGTGTTTTTATCCTCGACGAACCGACCACCGGAATCAGCGCGGCACAGAAACGAAAACTATTCGACACGCTGAAAAAACTCCCGGAACAGGCAATTACTACAATATTCGTTTCGCATAAATTGGAAGATGTGGAAGATCTATGCGATCAGGTGGCAGTGCTGCGACAGGGGAAACTTGTTGGTGAAATGCGAAAGCCATTCGACGCGAAAAAACTGGTGGGGATGATGTTTGGCAAGGAAGTGCCGCTCGCGGCGAAGCAGAACGCCAGTCAGGAAAAAAGCGTATTAAGTGTGCATGATGTTTCGTTGGAGGATACACGCCTTAAACTCAAAGATGTCAGTTTTGAAGCCTGCGCGGGCGAAGTGATCGGGCTTGCTGGCATGGAAGGCAGCGGTCAGGATCTGTTCCTGCGCGCCTGCGCGGGCTTGACTCGCACCGTAGCGGGAAACGTCACAGTGAGCGGGAGTGATCTTACCGGTAAACCCTATCATGTATATAAAAAGCATGGTGTCGAATATTTGCCCGCCGCGCGTCTGGAAGAAGGGCTCGTGCCGGGGCTGTCGCTGGCGGACCACTTTACGCTTGCGGAAGAACAGCAGGGTATGTTCATTAACCGCGAACGTGGGCGCAAGCTGGCAGAGGAAAGAATCAAGTCCTTCAATATCAAAGGCACACCTCTCAGCCCAGTAGAGTCGCTTTCGGGAGGCAACCAGCAGCGAGCTCTGCTTTCTCTGCTTCGTGATCCCCTGTCGTTGATTCTGGTCGAACATCCCACGCGAGGGTTGGATATCGAATCGGTGATCTACATCTGGGGAAAACTAAAAGAGCGTTGTAAAACAGGCACCGCGATTCTCTTTATATCGTCTGATCTGGAAGAAATTTTGCAGTACAGTGACCGCGTGCTGGTTTTCTTTAACGGAAAAGTCTCACAGCCATTGGATGCTTCGAGGACGACCGTGCAGCAATTAGGCGAATTGATTGGCGGGAAGGGCTGGGCTTCATGAGAACAATAATGACAAAAAACAGCCGTTGGATGAATGCCGGATTTCAGATTGCCGCTTTGGTTCTGGCTTTGTTGTTTACAACGCTGATTTTGCTTGCAGCAGGGGCACCTCCTCTCGAGGCGTATCAAAATATCATCACAGGCGCTTTCGGCTCACTCAGGAAATTTTCTGATGTGCTGGTTTCCTGGATTCCCCTGCTGCTGGTCAGTGCCGGATTATTGGTCACATTCGCAACTGGCTTGTGGAATATCGGCGTGGAGGGACAGATCACGCTCGGTGCAATTGCGACCACGTGGGTCCTGCGCGAGCTGCAAGATACGAGTCTGTCCCCTTCCTTAATTCTCTTCCTTGCGATCGTGGCAGGGATGCTGGGCGGCGCACTCTGGGCGGCACTGGCAGGCGTTCTCAAAACCTTCGGCGGTGTGAACGAGATTTTTGGCGGACTTGGGCTGAACTTCGTCGCCACTGCTCTGACGGTCTATCTGATCTTCGGTCCATGGAAACGCCCGGGTGTCGCCTCGATGAGCGGAACAGAACCGTTTGACGAAGCACTGCATTTATATTTGTTTCCGGAACTGCGGCTCAGTCCCTGGGCACTGGTCATTGCAATTGTCGCAATAGTTATTGTTTATTTCCTTTTGCAGGGCACCTATTTTGGTCTGCGGCTGAAGGCGGTTGGTAAGAATTTCCGCGCGGCGTATAGGTTAGGGATTCCCACCTGGCAATACATGATGTCCTCCTTCCTCATTTGCGGTGCGCTTGCCGGTATCGCGGGAGCCTTGCAGGTCACCGCCGTCTATTACCGGTTGATTCCGTCCATCTCCAGCGGCTATGGATATCTGGGATTAATGGTGGCGATGCTAGTCAATTATCAAGCCATCTGGGCGGCACCCATTGCACTTTTCTTCGCGGCGCTCAATATCGGCAGTATTCAATTGCCGATCGTGCTCAAACTCGACTCATCTCTTTCCGGTGTTTTGCAGGGAATGCTGGTGCTCTTTGTCCTGATTATGGAAGGCATCCGGCAACGCATCTCCCAGCGTATATGAGGCAGCGATGGATTCCACTACACTGATCATCGGACTAGCAAGTATTTTTGCCGCTGCTGCGCCGGTCGTCTTTGCTGTGATGGGCGAGACGTTATCTGAGCGGGCAGGCGTGATCAATCTCTCGATGAATGGAACCATTCTGCTCTCTGCAATGGGAAGCTTCGCCGTCGCGGTGCGGACGGAAAGCCTGTTCCTTGGTTTCCTGACGGGTATGCTCATCGGAGCTATCGTTGCCCTGATCGTCGCATTTTCCTCCATTACATTGAAACAATCGCAAGTCGCTGTCGGGTTTGTCCTCGCACTTGTCTGCCGGGATCTTTCTTACTTTCTTGGGAATCCGGTCATGGGGTTGGCGGGTCCGAGATTGCCGGGCTGGTCCATTCCTGGTTTGGAAGCGATTCCGGTCATCGGCACTTTGTTCTTTCGGCATGACGTGATGACATATTTGAGTTTCCTCATCATCGGTTTGTCCTGGGTATGGATTTTCCGTACCCGTCCCGGTCTGATGCTGCAGGGAATCGGCGAACGCCCCGCGGCGGCGTTTGTGCGCGGGGCGAACGTCAATCTCATGCGTTACGTCTATACTGTGCTTGGAGGGGCGATCATTGGTCTGGCAGGGCCAACTTATTCTTTGAGCGTCAAGGCGGGCTGGAAAGGCACGATCTCCGGACTGGATGGGATCGGCTGGATTGCCTTGGCAATCACGATCTTTGGCGGGTGGAATCCCTTGCGCGCCGCGTTTGGCGCATATCTTTTTTCTTTCTTACAGTGGCTGGGGCTTGTACTTCAGCCGAGCCTTCCGAATATCCCCTCGCAGGTGCTGCAGGTCGCACCCTTCCCCTTGATGATTTTGACACTGTTATTGGTAAACATCGGAAATGCGGAATGGGTAGAACGGACTTTGGCTTCCCTGCCTGAGCCCACACGTCGCTTCTTTGCGCGAGCCTTCCGTACCATGCGCGCCTCGCCCCCTGCCGCTCTAGGCGTGCCGTTTGAAAGAGATTAATCGCAGCAAAACAAAAGCCCGATCAAGTTGTAGGAGAGGATTTGACGCGAAATAGTTAGGACAGATATAGAAACATTCTTTTACAACTTTGATCTTGTTTATAAACTCAGGAGTGGAATTCCATGACTAAAATCTTTACTCGTACATTCCGCGTGCGTTGGGCAGAGCTGGATGCCAGTAGTACAGTGAGTCCCGCGAATTACTTGCGGTACCTGATGGAAACTGCCTGGGATTGGGGCGATGCGGTGGGTTTAGGAGTGAATGATAGCCAAACGTTGGATCTGTTCTGGGTGATTCGCGAGACCGAGATTCGTTTCCTGCGACCACTGCGTCACCACGATGTCTTCGACTTTACCATTTGGCTGGTCAACTGGCAGAGGGTCCGTGGCACGCGTTGTTTTGAGCTCAAACTCAAAGATGGCGGTGATGTGATCGCGCAGGGTACACAAGAGGTTGTTAGCATGGATGTGAAAACGGGGCGGCCCATGAGTTTGCCTGAACATGTTATTGATAGATTTCGGTTGGAAAACCCGCGCGTGTTCCCATTCGAACGCTTTCCCAGGATCTCGTCTGTAGAAGCTCCATACGTAATGCAGCGCCAGGTGGAATCCATGGATCTGGACCTGTATGAGCACGTCAACAACGCTGTGTACATCCATTACGCGGAAGAAGCTGTCGCACAAGCCTTTTTTGCTCAGGAATGGTCTCCTGCAAAACTTTCTGAACATCATCTCGCGGTTCTCACGCGGCGGGCACATATTCAGTACTTATCGCTGGCATCGTGGGGAGAAACATTGAATATTTCCACACAAATACTGGACGTTAAAGACACAGGTGGCTCGCGCTATGTCAGCATGACCCGAGCCGATGGCACCCCCGTGGCGGCATGCATTCTAGATTGGGAACTCGTGGACCGTAAGAGCGGCGAAGTGCGGCCTCTGCCAGAGGGGTTGTGTTGATGGTGTAGAGAAGACCTGTCAGGTCTACCCTGGCAGGGTACAATTGGGGCGAGAAGAAAGAAATCACCCGAATGACAAAATTCATTGGTTATCGCTGTTCCTTATGTGGAGAGCAGTATTCTCCAACCGATGTCACTTATACGTGCCCAAAGGATGGGGGAAATCTGGACGTGGTCTTGGACTATGATTTGATCAAAAGCAAATACAAGCCGGAGGATATCCTCTCGCGGACAGATCCATCGCTCTGGCGATTCCTGCCGCTTTTGCCGGTGACGCCTCCCGAAGGGAATGCGACGCCGCTACACGCCGCGGGCGGAACTCCGGTCTTTGGGCTCAATCGCCTTGCAAAGAGGCTCGGTTTAACGAACGTGTGGCTCAAGGACGAGTCACGCAACCCGACTGCTTCGTTCAAGGACCGCGCATCGGCAATCGTTGTGGCGCGGGCATGCGAGATCAAGGCAGATGTGGTCGTAACCGCCTCTACAGGCAATGCCGGTGCGGCACTGGCAGGGATGTCTGCGGCAGTGGGGCAAAAGGCGATCATCTTCGCGCCCAGGTCTGCGCCACAGGCGAAGGTCGCGCAGTTACTGGTGTTTGGGGCAAAGGTCATCTTGATCGATGGAACCTATGACGACGCTTTCGATCTGACGGTCAAAGCTGCGGACGAGTTTGGCTGGTATTGTCGCAACACAGGCTACAATCCCTTCACAGCGGAAGGAAAAAAGACGGCTGCGCTGGAGATCTGGGAGTGGTGGAAGCATACCCATCAGAAATGGCACGAGCAGATAGGAATAGACGTGGATCACGCGCCGCTGACGATTTTTGTCTCCGTTGGGGATGGCAATATCATTTCGGGTATCCACAAAGGTTTCAAGGATTTGTATCAGCTGGGCTGGCTGCCACGTATCCCGCGTCTCATTGGGGTGCAGGCAGAAGGCTCTGCTGCGGTCTCGAACGCTTTCCACGCAGGGACCGAGACGATCACGCCCGTCGCTGCGAAGACGCTTGCCGACTCGATCGCCGTGGCTTTTCCGCGTGATGGTGTGCGGGCGGTGCGTGCCGCGAAGGACACAGGCGGAACATACGTTAATGTATCAGATGATGAGATTCTCAAGGCACTTACACAACTGGGGACAGTGGGCGTCTTTGCAGAGCCAGCCGGGGCAGCCGCGTATGCCGGGCTGGTCAAGGCGGCAGGTTCCGGCCTGGTGGGAAGCGAAGACCCAATCCTGGTGTTAAATACAGGGAGCGGACTGAAGGATGTGCCTGCGGCGATGAAGGCTGTGGGGTCCGCCCCGATCATCGAACCCACCCTGGAGGCTGTGAAGCAGTTGTTATGAAAGAGACCTGGAGTACTCCCTTTCGCTATATTGTCGGGATCATCAGCTTTGTGTTGTTTGTCGCGTTCCTGATTTACGCGCGAGATGCCGTGACGAATTTAGCCATCGCAGCCTTCGTGGCATATCTTATCAACCCGGCTGTGGTGTATCTGACAACGCGAACCCGCGTGGCTCGCGTGGCGGCGGTGAACCTGGTGTTTTTTTCTGCGGTCATTCTTCTGATCGGTCTGCCTGCCACGCTGCTGCCGATCTTTGCGGATGAAGCACAGATCATCATCGAAGATCTGCTGAACCTGGCAAACCAGCTGCGCCAGACGCTTTCAAGTCCCATCCGTATTGGGGGTCTGGTCTTTCATCTGGAGGAATGGGGACAATCCATTTTTCAGGTGCAGGACGCCGTTTTATCACCGATCCCCGAGCAGTTTCTTCAGCTTCTCGAAACAACGTCGGTGGGTGTGCTCTGGTTCCTGGTGATTCTGGTGAGTGTGCATCTGTTTCTATCACAGTGGCCCGCCATGCGCGACTGGTTGATCAACCTCGCGCCGCCTCAATATCGGCCTGAAATGCAGGAGTTATACAGCCGCGTCAAACGGGTTTGGATGGCGTACCTGAGAGGGCAGATCGTGTTGATGGTCATCGTCGGGGTTGTGTTTACGATAGCGTGGCTGATTTTGGGAATTCCCGGCGCACTTGCTCTGGGCGTTATCGCAGGGCTCTTCACGCTCGTTCCCGATGTGGGTCCGTTCCTGGCAATGGTCCTGGCTGCAGGGGTTGCCTTGCTCGAAGGTTCTACCTGGATCCCGCTTTCGAACCTCTGGGTGACCGGTATCGTGCTCGTTGTCTATCTGGTTCTGATCAATCTCAAGAATTTCTTTCTGCGTCCCTACATTATGGGACGCAGTGTACACATGAACGAAGCCCTGGTGTTCATTGCGATTATTATTGCCACCATCCTGCAAGGGATTCTGGGCGCATTGCTGGTCGTACCTGTGCTGGCGTCATTCATTGTGATCGGCGGTTATATTCAACGCCGCGTGCTTGGCCTCCCACCCTTTGAAGATGACGGCACCAAACAGTTCGCTGCGCCGGTCGAATATCAGGCACCGCGCCGTAAGTGGAGCCGCAAGGAAAGGCGATCACGTTTGGGAAAAGTGCCAGACTCAAGGGTGATTGAGCCCAAACCGGTATTGGTCAATGATCCGCCTCCGCCCTCGCCTGAAGAATTAACTGTGGAAGAAAAGCCTCAAGAATGAAAATTACTTATTCGATTGTTGCACCCATTTATAACGAGCTGGAAAATATCCCGGAGTTATACCGTCGTGTCAGCGATGTAATGAACTCTACTGGTGAGCCCTGGGAACTCATCCTTGTCGACGACGGTTCTACCGATGGCTCTGCCGATGCGATCCGTACGCTGGCGCGGGAAGATGATTGCGTGCGCCCGGTAATCTTTGCGCGCAATTTCGGGCATCAGATCGCGATTACTGCCGGCTGGGATTTCGCTCGCGGCGACGCAGTCGTTATCATCGACGCGGACTTGCAGGACCCGCCCGAGCTCATCCTCGAGATGGCGAAGAAGTGGAAGGAAGGGTACGAGGTGGTCTATGCCGTTCGTGCTGAGCGTGAAGGCGAATCCTGGTTCAAGATATGGACAGCCTCCCTGTTCTACCGCCTGATCTATCACATCACCGATGTGAAGATCCCGCTCGACACAGGTGACTTCCGCTTGATGGACCGCAAAGTGGTGGATGTGCTCAAGGACATGCGCGAACGTCATCGCTTTCCGCGCGGCATGTCTGCCTGGGTAGGATTCAAACAAATTGGCGTGGAATACAAACGCGCAGCGCGCAAAGCCGGCGAGACGAAATATCCGTTCCGAAAGATGTTTCGTCTGGCGCTCAACGCCATCACAAGCTTTTCCTACTTCCCGCTGCAGGTTGCTACATTTTTCGGGTTTGCTTCGGCAGGCATTGCCATCATTGCAATTCCCGTTGTGGTAGCCTTGCGCTTGCTTGGCTCGCAATTCTTTGAAGGGCAGACCACAACCCTGATTTCGGTGCTCTTTCTGGGCGGCGTGCAATTGATTTCGCTGGGTATTCTCGGCGAGTATGTAGGTCGCTTATACGATGAAGCCAAGGGCCGGCCGCTGTACATTGTGCGAGAAGCGCCAAAAGATTAGTAAGCAGTAATTTGTAACTGGTAATTTAGAAAGCAGTCTGCGCACGCTGTCTGCTTTCTTTCCTTTTTATCCCTCCCTCAAACTGGTTTCTGATGACCCTTTCTTTTCTCCGCGACCGCGACTTTATCCGTTCCATGCTGTCTCTCGCTCTGCCTGTTGCGTTCCAGCAGCTCATCACCGCCAGCCTGAATATGATTGATGTGTTGATGGTCGCTCGATTGGGCGAAACGTCTGTAGCGGCTCTGGGGCTGGCGAACCAGATCTTCTTTTTGCTGATCCTCTTCCTGTTCGGCGTGACAAGTGGCATGGCCATTTTCACTGCGCAGTACTGGGGTAAAGGCGATGTGGAAAATATACGCAAAGTGCTGGGGATTTGCCTCACCATTGCAGTGTTCGTCGCGACAGCATTTACTTTCGCCGCGACGTTAATCCCTCAGCTCTTGATGAGAATTTATACGGAAGACCCGCAAGTGATTGCGCTTGGAAGTGATTATCTCCGTATCGTGGGGCTGAGCTACATCATGATGGCGGTCACGGTTTCGTATATTTCGGTGTTACGCAGCATTACCCTGGTGAAGATTACGGTCGTTGTCGCTGTCCTTGCCCTGGGATTGAAAACCATCATTGCCTATTTATTAATCTTTGGGATCGGCTTCTTCCCCGCGCTGGGCGTGCGCGGCGCGGCAATTGGCACAGCAATCGGCTGGACCTTCCAATGTGTTCTCCTGCTGGTCCATGTCTACAGGCTAAAGACCCCTCTCGCTGCGAACCCTCTGTCCTTCTTCAGATTCGACCGTCCCTTTGCCCTGAACGTGCTTAGAACGTCCATGCCTGCTGCGATCAACGAAGTGTTGTGGTCTGTGGGGTTTAGCTCCTACAACGCGGTCTACGCTCGCATCAGCACAGACGCGATCGCCGCAGCCAATATCAATGCCACGATCGAGGAGCTGATGTTCGTCTTATTTATTGGTCTGGGCAATGCCTGCGCAGTCATGGTGGGAAACAAAATCGGGGAAGGTCAAAAGCATGTCGCCTTCGAGTATGGACGCCGTTTTTTGATTCTCGGCGTGACCGCAGCGTTGCTTGGCGGTGTGGTCATC
>JAICRQ010000017.1 GCA_025966435.1 Anaerolineales bacterium
ATGTATCTTCGCCTCAAGGAGAGACTCCAATGACACATATCATCACCAGTTTGTGCGTTCGTGACCGAGGCTGTATTGATGTCTGCCCCGTGGAATGTATGATCGCCGGTCAACCCATCAATGAATGGCCCTGGATCTATATCGATCCGGATACCTGTATCGACTGTGGCGCCTGTGTGCCGGAATGTCCATTTGCTGCGATTTTCCCGGAAGATGAAGTGCCTACTGCTTACACGGCAAAAGGCGGCGAATATATCAGCAACGTGGGTCTGACGGGTCATTTTGAAGGAACGAACCATCACGGCGGTCCGATCGTGCTGGACACGACCCGGCAATTGGAACCGGGCGAAGTGGTCGATTTCACGCCCGATATCCAGCCGAACTACGATTTCTTCAAGACGGGTCCCGGCTATTCCGCCAAAGACATCGATGATGGGATGTAAACGTTCGTCATGAAAAGAACCAGGCTGTAAAGCCTGGTTCTTTTTGTTTAATAAAGTAACTTTATGGGTTCATCGCCGCTGTCAGTAACTCACTCCCGATCTCTTCTGCCAATTGCACATTATCCTCCTCCAGCAGCACCACCACGACAAGTGGCGTTGCCTGCCAGTTGGGAGGCGTCCCGCCGATGAACCATGTAATCGGCGACTCATCACTCTCTGCCTCGCCGACATGGCTCCAGTAGTTTTGTCCATCCACGATCAGAGATTGCGCCGTCTCATCCGCCGTCCCAGCGGGGAGTGCTTTCCTCGGTGCTCCCAGCGCGGGGAGCACGACCCAGCCATCGTTCGGCGTGTTCACAGCGGTGGCGATCCGCGGCGCGGGGATGTCCCCATGATTGCTGAATGCCGCCGCAGCCAGTGCAACTTGCAACGGCGAAACATGCAGATCCTGACCATTATTAGTATCTGTGACCGGTTCTGCCACGGGCATTCGGATTAACGGTGCCCGGTTCAAACCGAATGCTTCATACGCGGATTGCAGTTCGGTCTGTGTGACCGCCTGCGCAAACGGTCGGATCACGGTGCCTAAGGGATATAGTCCCTGCGCGGTGCGATTGATCAGAGGTTTATCGGGATCTTTGTTGATTTCCATCCCCAGCTCATTCAGGTCGGCGGGATCGAAAGTGGGGTGCGAGGACAGGACGAAAATCTCTCCGCTCTGCGCGTTCAACAGGACGACCGCGCCACGCTGCCCCTCCATCAATGCATCGGCTCGCTGTTGCAGATTAAGGTCGATGCTTAGGCGTATATCCAACCCGTCCGGCGACATACCATACAGTAAATGATTCCACCAGATCGCTGCTGCCGGGTTGCCCCGTGTGCCTCGCAGATATTCATCGAGCGAGGCTTCGAGACCACCCTGTCCATAAATGGGATGGTTGTATCCGGTGACGGAAGCCAGGGCGGGATATTCATAGACGCGTGAATAACTTCCTGTCGTTCCCTGTGTGCCGTTGATGACCGTATTCGACCGGTCGAGCAGTTCTCCGCGCGGAACGTAGCGGTCTTCGATGATGCGGCGCGGGTTATCCGGACGGGTGAGCAGGTCCGGTCCGCGCACGATGGACCACCATCCGTTCGCCAGCGCCGCAACGAACAAACCCGCGCAGAGGAACGCGCCGAGGGCATAATAGGGCTGCGGGCGGGGGAGAGGTGCAGGCTCTTCGTCTACGTGATTGCTGATATGCAGCAGGATTAACAGGGCAACAAACGAGGTCAGCAGAGAGGACCCACCATAAGAAATAAAGGGCAGGGTGACACCTGTTAACGGCAGCAGGCGCAGGTTCCCGCTGATGATGAGCAGTGCCTGCACGCCCAGGTACGCGGTCACCCCGGCGGCGAGCAGACGACGGAAAATGTCCGGCGCGAAGATCGCCGCCCGCAGTCCGCGGATCAGCAGGATGCTGAAGATCGCGATCAGCCCCACTGTCCCCGTGAGCCCCGTCTCTTCTGCGATAGCAGCGTAGATGAAATCTGAGATCGCCACCGGCACCAGCGCCGGGCTGCCCAAACCCGGACCGCGACCATCCAGACCTCCATGTGCAATCGCAAGAATAGACTGGATGATCTGATAGGAGCTGCCTTCCGGGTCTGTCCACGGGTTTGCCCAGGAATCGATGCGAGCGCGGATAATGTCAACCAGGTAATAGCCGGCGACCCCCATAAACACCAGGATCAGGAGACTGATCACTACCGTCCTGCGGCGTCCCGTTGCCAGATAAATAATGATGGTATAGAGAGCGATAAATATGGATGCGGTGCCCAGATCGCGCTGAAAGAGCAGGAGCAGGATGGCGACGCCGCTTAGGAGGATCGTAGGATACAGAAGCGGGATCGCATTGAGACGAATGGGAATCCGGTCTGATAGATAGGCAGCCAGATACGCCACCAGCAATAGCTTGAGCGGCTCGGAGGGTTGGAAATACAATCCGCAGCAACCCAGCCACAGGCGTGGACCATACCCGATGGGATTCGTGCCAAAGATCAAGGTGAATGCCGTCAGCAGTAGACCGCCACTCAGAAGAACGTATTTATACTTTCGCAGGAAATCCAGCGTGGAAGGCAGACCGAGCCCGAATAAAAAAACGAGCAGGCTCACGATGAGCCAGACAGCCTGGCGCGTTCCGAAGGCAGGGTCCAGCCTCCAGACGGTAAGCAGTCCCCAGCCGCTTAGAAAAGAAGTCATAGGGAAGAGATACGGATCCGCGTCAGGGAGCTGCCGAACAATAGATTGATGGGCGCGTAAAACAAAAAGCCCCCAGACAAAGAATGCCACCCAGTGGGACAGCCGGTAATCGACGTCCCAGGTGCGTGCCCGCACGGCTGGAGCCAGTGTAATGATCAGTGCCTGCAAAAAAAGAAATGCGGCAGCCAGTTTGAGCAGGCTGCCTTGCGTAACACGGTTCATTTATAAATACTTGTTGACGAGCAGATCCAGTTTTCGGCGCGTAGCAGCGGGGATTGCATCCTTATGTGTGATCAACGCGGTTGCCAGAGCGTGTCCACAGTCACAGCGTCGTTCGTGATCCAAAGTGCCTGCGAGGTGGCGCACGGCTTCCTGTGCAATCGCTGTGTTCTTAGTAAGTGTTTGAATGACCATCTCTACGGTCACGGGCGCTTCACTTACGTGCCACACATCATAGTCTGTGACGTGCGCCATCGTTGCGTAACAGATCTCTGCTTCCCGCGCCAGGAAGGCTTCCGGCGAAGCCGTCATACCGACGATGGACATGCCCCATGAGCGATAAGTGTTCGATTCCGCCTTCGTGGAGAACCGCGGACCTTCGATCGTAATGAATGAACCGCCGCGATGCGTCACTCCTCCTGCCGAACGGACCGCCGCTTCCAATTGGTTTGAGAGATCGGGGCAGAATGGTTCGGCGACCGAAATATGAGCGACGAACCCCTCGCCGAAGAATGAACGTGCGCGTCCGTGCGTGTTGTCGTAAATTTGATCGGGAATGACAATGTGCCCTGGCGCGAACTCTTCCTGTAAGGATCCGCAAGCACTGATACTGATAATACGCTCCACCCCAAGAGACTTCAGCGCGTAAATGTTCGCACGATAGGGAACTTCCGTCGGTGTAATGTGATGCCCGATCCCGTGCCGTGCCAGGAAGGCAGCGCGCTGTCCCTCCAGTGTGCCGACGACGATAGGAGCGCTCGTGTTTCCGAAGGGAGTGTCGATGTTATATTCACGGGCATCGCCGAGGCCTGCCATGGCATACAAACCTGAACCACCAATAATTGCGAGAGTTACCTGCTCGGTCACGATAGACCTCCGAGTTCGAATGCATCCCTGAGAGAAAGCCCGTCACTATCTTCGACCTGAATCCCGAAGACGGTATTCCCGCACTTGAAGTGATCGCCGGTGATCACCACCGCGGCGGTTGTTAGTTTTTCGCGATTCAGGAATGTCCCGTTCGTGGAGTCGAGATCCTCCAGCCACCATTGACCGTGATGATACGTGAGACGTGCGTGGTGCGCGGACAGTGCCTCGTCTGTAATCGAAACATCACATTTAGTGTCGCGTCCAATCAAGATCTCAGGCTGTGAGAATTGCCGCTTGGACTCACTGCCCTGATCTGGTTTAATGGATAATGTGATACCTGGTTTTTTTTGTGTGGCTAGCTTATCGCTTTGCTGCTTGAACTCACGCAAAAGATTCCAGAGTGTCCACCCGAGAAACGCATACAGTGCAATCGCCAGAAGGAGTCTCAGCAGCAGAACAAGGGTAGCGATCATGTACCGGCTTTGTTATCTCGAAACTTCCCACTCTTGCTCAAATCTACCGTGTTATGCTCGACCGTTGCTGTCGGTCTTTCGCTGGTCCCTGCATCAGGGTTGATTGGCATTGTGTTGCCCGTGTCCGGGCGGGGAGGCGGGTTATCCTGACCAAAGATCAAGGCTACCCCCGCCAGTGAGATCACATCGCCCGGATAGAGTACCGTCTGGCTGGTGCGCTGACCGTTCACAAACGTGCCGCCGGTCGAATTCAGATCAAACAGGACAAAGCGTCCCTTGATGGCGCGCAGCTGGGCATGGTTGCGGGAAACGCGCGGGTCGTCAATCACGAGCTGGTTTTCCAGCCGGCGCCCTATATTGACGACTGATTCGGTGAGGGGATGAACCTTGACCCCCTCCACGATTAGAAACGCGTTCTCGGGGATGTTGTCAGCTTCTTCGCTTTCTACATTTCCTGTAGGTGTCTGCATGCCTTTTGTATCTCCAACGGGTTCCAGTTTATGTGCAGCGACCACTTTGATTTCCTCTGCGGAAAACGTATCGTCCGTAGTGATATGGATGGTGGGCTGGGTGACGAATTTCAGCCCAACATCCCTGCTCGCTGTGGTGATGATGTTTTTTAGCGCGTCGATGGTGCTTTGTTCCTTCCACATCGGAGAGGTATCCGTCGCTACAATCAACGTGAACTCGTTCGGCGCGATCGCCCGATCGTCTTTCTGTTGAACAATATTCTCTTTCACGGCTGTGGCTAATCGTTGAATGACCCTGTCTTCCAGCCTTAGACCCGGAAGTATCCCCGCTAGTTGATCCTCAACCAGTTTCTGAATTTTTGCTTCCAATTGATCAAGTCTTAGTATCATGGAAAGCCCTCACACGTATTCCAACATACGCGTTGACGCGTATTATAGAAGGGAGATGAAAAATCTGCAAGCCATCCTGGCTTGCAGATTAATATAACATATTTGGCCTCAGGCGGGGACTAGTGTAACATTGCATTACAGTTTGGGCAAACCCTCTCTTCGAGGGTAACGACAAATCCACAGCGCAGGCAGGTCGTCGGCTGCGCATCGCCTAAGGGTCCACCGCAGGCCAAGCAAGATGCCTCTCCTACCGGGTTGGCTGACCCACAGTACCCGCAGCTCAGGCGCGCCAGCTTTTCCGATAAAGCGTAGGATGCCTTGAGCGTCGCAACGGTGCGCTCGATCACCCGCCAGGTCCTCTCACTCAATTGGATACTCTCGATGTCGTGGGCAAGATCATCCAGCCTTCCGAGCAGGCTGAACGGGTTGCGCAGCGCGGAAATGGCAGTATGCCCGAGGCTTGCCGCCAGGCCCAGCCAGGCTTGCTGCCCCAGTTCTACCAAAATCCCATCCTCAACCGTCTGAAGATTGATGGTCAGCGCGGTATGCCCGCCTGATAGAGTCCCGTGGCGGGTGGCGATCTGAACTGCCATCTTGTCCTTGTTCCCGAGTACCTGAGCATGCATGTTCCCTCTGTTGAATTCCGCCATCAGGGCATGTGCAACGTCATTGGGCTTGATGTTACCGTGAAAGATTCGTCGTTCCATGTTTTCGATTATAATCCTTATAAACGACGACAGCTTGTCGTCGTATTTCATGTCTCTCAAGAATATCTACGCAATGAAACACTTTTGGTTTAAGGCTTTGGTGGGGATATGTATGCTGATAAGTCTGGGTACAGCGGCACTTCTCTCGCCGAGGCGAGCAGGGGCATTTCAGGATGTCCCCACACCAACCGGGATTTTAGTGACCGTAACCTACACAGATCCCATCAACGTCCGCAGCGGACCGAGCACTATCCTGTATCCTATTGTGGCACAGTTGAATCCGGGGGAAGTCGTCCCGGCTTTGGGGATTTCACCCGGGCGAGAATGGATTCAAATCACCTATCCGGGTGGCACGGGCTGGGTCTATGCTTCGTTCGTTTCCATTTCTGGCGGAGAGCTTCGCATCGTGGAACCGCCCCCGACTCCTACGCCCCCGATCACAGCTACGATTGACCCGACGCTCGCAGCAGAGTTCGCCATTCAACCGACGGTCACCCGCCTACCCACGTTCACGCCGCCTGCGTCTCTTGCGGTGATCGATATGACTCCCCAAAGTACAACGCCGCGGGCAGTTGCTCCGGGGATTTTTATCATGGTGTTAGGTCTGCTCGGCGGCCTGGGGCTGATACTCTCATTTATACTTCGCAGATAATTGGAAGTTCGTGATGCTGCAAAAAAACAGGATCATCGTTGGAATTGTTGTAGCGATGGGGCTCATCGCTCTGGGGTTGTTTAATCCGTCACATCCGTCTGTTCTCGCACAGCAGCCCACCGGCGCTATCGCTACGGTAACGGGTACTCCGCCCGGTCCTGTAATTACAGTCGATCAGAGTATCCCCGTCATTCATGTTTATGCAGGTCCCGGCTCGTTCGACTATCCTTCGATTGGTGTGTTGTTGGGAAATGAAACGGCTCCTGCCCTCGGCCGCGCGGATGGACGAGAGGACTGGATCATGGTTCGCTATCCCGGTGTGCCAAATGCGATCGGTTGGGTTTATGGACCATACGTGAAGCTCTCCCCTGGCGCTTTGCTCCCGCTGGTAGAGGTGCCAGCCACCCCGACTCCCTTCTCGACTCCCACGATCGACCCTACGCTTGAGGAGGCATTTATCGGTCAGCAAACGCCCACCCGTTTACCGACCTTCACCCCGCCCGCGCCGCTGGATCTACCCTTATTTACGGAGACCACCTCTTCCACACCTACAAACATCCCAACCGGATTGTTGATTCTCAGCCTGGGCTTGTTTGGGTTCCTCGGGGCTGTGATTTCTTATTTACGAGGAAGATAAGTAACCTACGAATAAGCAACTTGAGCTAAATAACAAAAAAGACCGAAAGCTCGGTCTTTTTTGTTCGCTTGAAATCTGACTAGTTATTGCAGGAGCAAGAACCACCGCAGGCACAGGCGCTTTCACCGTGCTCATGGCTATGCCCTTTTGCCATTGGGCTATCTACCGCAAAGCCCGCCCCACGCACCGGGTCATTGACGAAATCAATCGTTGCCCCGCGCAAGTAATCAATGGAAACTTCATCAACGACGACCTGTACGCCATGGGCTTCGAAGGTCGTGTCCACGTCACGGATGTTATTATCCAGCGCCATGCCAAAATTCACGCCGCAGCAACCGCCACCCGCCACATATACGCGCAGGGCATAGCCCTCCAGGTTGCGTTCCGTGAGGATATTTTTGACCGCCTCAGAAGCCGCGGTTGACAGGGAAATTGTCGAAGTTTCGGTTTCTGTAATGATTTTTGTATCCAGTTCCTCTAACATAGGTTCTCCTTTTTGGAGTTTACCGCTTGTCTGCGGCACTCCGAAGCTGGATGTATCTTATCAAAATAGAACCGGACTGTCAACGGCGGTAATTGCTATGGTTTTTCTTGACACATCCCTCTTGCGCCTGTAAAATCCTTCTGCTTTGCCGGGCGAGAGCCTAATCAAAACCATATTTTCATCTGTCGGGAGGACTTACCTACTCATGTACGCTATGCAAGGATTACAACCTTTTGAGGCGATCGCGATTTGGGCCGTTTTTGGCATTGCTATTCTTGGTCTTTTATATGCGATCTTCCTGCGCTCGCAAATCCTGCGTGAAGACAAAGGGACGGAAAAAATGCAGGAGGTCTGGAATGCGATCAAGGATGGAGCGGATACTTACCTGAGAAGGCAGTTACGTTCCATTTTGCCTTTGATTGCTATCCTGACCGTTGCGCTGTTCTTCTCCGTTTATATTGTGCCTCCTTCCCCCGAAGCATTGGAACGCTTTGAGGGTGTCGACCCGAACACGGTCCGTCTTTGGATTGGTATCGCGCGCGCCCTTGCGTTTATCATGGGTGCCGGGTTTTCTCTGGCAGTGGGCCAGATCGGCATGCGCATGGCGGTCGAGGCGAATGTGCGCGTTGCCTCGGCTTCGCGCCGGGGGTTCGGAGAGGCGCTGCGGATTGCTTATCGCGCTGGAACAATCACCGGTATGCTGACCGACGGACTTGGCTTGCTCGGAGGTACGATCATCTTTATCCTCCTGGGCATCGCTGCGCCTGATGCTTTGCTCGGCTTTGGGTTTGGCGGCACTCTGCTAGCATTGTTCATGCGCGTGGGTGGGGGCATTTTCACAAAGGCAGCAGATGTGGGCGCGGACCTGGTTGGTAAAGTGGAAGCAGGCATCCCGGAGGATGACCCGCGGAACCCAGCTGTGATCGCGGACCTCGTGGGCGATAACGTGGGCGACTGCGCCGGTATGGCTGCAGATATCTTCGAATCCTATGAAGTGACGATCGTTGCCGGGCTTATTCTTGGCATCGCACTCTGGAACATCACCGGCCGGCTCGAGTGGATTATCTTCCCGCTGCTGGTTCGTGGAATCGGTGTTTTGTCCTCCATCGTAGGTACGTACTTTGTTCGAGCCGGCAAGACAGGCAAGAGTGAAGACGCCATGCAGGCGATCTTCAGCGGCTTCCTCACATCGGCAGTAATTTCTGCCGTGCTGTTCTTCATTGCTGGCTTCATTTATTTGAATAATCAGGCTATGGATCAATGGGGTGGGTGGTGGCGTTTGCCAACGGCGGTCGGTGTGGGCGTACTTCTGGCGATTTTGATCGACCGCCTGACGGAATACTTTACAGGGACTCATGCAGCCCCCGTCAATGACATCAAGAGGTCGGCAGACACGGGTCCTGCAACGCTTATTCTCAACGGCGTCTCGGTTGGTTTTGAGTCATCGGTGTGGTCGGTGCTTGTGATTGCGTTGACTATTGTTGCTTCCATCTTTATCTTTGGAACCATTCCCGGCGTGGACGGTGTGGCTCGTGCCACGTTCATTTTATATGGCGTTGCCATGACCGGTATCGGGATGCTTACGCTGACAGGCAACAACGTCGCCATGGACTCCTTCGGCCCGATCGCGGACAATGCTAATGGCATTGGTGAGATGTCCTGGTCCGGGCAGACCGATAAGGCAACCAGAGAGGCAAAGCAGATCATGGCGGACCTGGATGCTGTTGGCAATACCACGAAGGCAATCACGAAAGGCGTTGCAATCGGTTCTGCGGTGATTGCTGCGGTTGCTCTGTTTGGTTCCTTTCTGGTGGATGTGTCTCGCGCACAGGCAGGCCTAGGTATTCCGGTGGAACAGCAGATCCAGACGATCGGCATTCGTGTGGATGTTCCGCAGGTCTTCGTGGGTGTCCTTTTGGGTGCAGCCCTGCCCTGGCTGTTCTCCTCCTTTGCTATTCAAGCTGTGGCTCGCGCCGCGTCGCTGATCGTGATAGAAGTCCGCCGCCAGTTCAAGCTGGGTGTGTTGGAAGGCAAGGTCAAACCGGACTACAGACAAGCAGTTGCCATCTCTACAACCGCGGCGCAAAAGGAATTGGTTTCCCTTGCGCTGCTTGGCGTCGTGACGCCAATCGTCATTGGACTGACGCTGCAGGTGGAAGCGCTGGGTGGCTTCCTGGCGGGTATTATTGTTTCCGGTCAGCTGCTTGCTGTATTCCTCAATAACTCCGGCGGGGCATGGGATAACGCCAAGAAGTTGATCGAGGATGAACCGAAGGATATAGCCGGAAACACTGGCAAAGGCTCAGAGCGTCACAAAGCGGGTGTGGTAGGTGATACCGTCGGTGATCCGTTCAAAGATACAGCGGGCCCTGCCCTCAACCCAATGATCAAAGTGGTGAATCTCGTCTCGGTGATCATCGCCCCGATCGTGGTGCAGTATTCAGGCGCGACTGGCTCAACCCTGATCATGGTCTGGGTTGTGGCTCTTGTCTTGCTGGGTGTGCTTACCTGGGCAGTAATACGCTCCAAGGCGCCGGCACCTTCCATGATGATGGAGGCGAAGGCTGTGGGTGCCCCCAGAACGAAATAAAGTGACCCTTTATCTTTAATTTTATTGGTTGATGTAAAATCAGCCCAACTCTTTGTGAGTTGGGCTGATTTGTACAACGTATCGTAAGCTGTTTCAGAATTGTCAAATCCTCGTATGATCTTTTATAAGTTGAACTACTTTCCTTTCACTTTAAGCCACTAAAATATAGGGAGAATCTCTCGGTTGAAATTTGCTATGAAGCCAATCCTTCGCACTGAGTGGGCTGACCTCATTTTTGTGCTCGCCATCCTTCTGGGGACCTTCATGCGCTTCAACCCAACTCTGCTCTCCGGGTTTGCGATCAATGATGGAGGGATGTTCGCGGTCATGGTTGACGATCTAAAAGCCAGCCATTATCGATTGCCTGCGTTCACCACCTATAATCATTTGAATATCCCCTTTGCGTATCCAGCCCTGGGATTTTATCTTGGCAGGATTGCATCTGACCTGTTCGGATGGAGCGCCGCTCAAACGTTGCGCTGGGTTCCCGCATTTTTTGCCTCGCTCTCTATTCCTGTATTTTACTTACTTGCCTTGCGACTGCTGAAAAATAAGTATTATGCCGCGATTTCAACCTTATTCTTTGCGTTGATGCCGCGTGCCCTTTCCTGGTATTTAATGGGCGGAGGGCTCACACGCAGCCCGGGGCAGCTTTTTATGTTATTGACTCTCGCAGCAGTAGTGCGCCTTTACGAAGAGAACCGCCGCGTAGATGTTTTCCTGGCGGGACTCTTCGGTGGGCTGGCGGTGATGAGTCATCCGGAAGCCGCGGTTCATACGTTCGTGTCGGCACTGTTTTTGTGGATCATGTTGTCAAGGAAATGGGCTGGTCTTATCAATTCGATCCTGGTAGGATTGATCGTTGCCATCGTCAGTGCGCCCTGGTGGGCGACTGTTATCCATTATCATGGCATGAATCCTCTCTTGAATGGCGCGGCGACGGGCCAAAAAACTGCGGCTGTTTTCCACCTCCTTTTCTTTGTTTTTACGGAAGAGACCTATGCCACTGTCATTGCTGTGCTCGGATTAATCGGCATTGCTTCTTGTCTGCTTCGCAAAGACTATTTGCTGCCGTTGTGGATGGCACTTCCTTTCTTTGTCGAGGGTCGCAGTGCAGCTGGACCGGCTGCTATTCCATTGGCAATGCTGGCAGCTATTGGGCTGGTGGATGTTGTTTTCACGGGGCTAGGCATACTCGGCGCAAGAAAAGCCTTGTTTCCGACTCAGGAAGCTGTCGAGAAAGAAATGAATAGATCCCAACAGATCCTCCCGGCAGAGAGAAATATATTTCTCTATGTAGTGTTGTATCTGATCTTTTCCACCTATCAATTCGGAGTAAGACTCTCGAGCGCGACACTTTACCCACCTGACCGGCAAGCAATGAGCTGGGTCCGTGAAAATACACCGGATTCTTCTCGCTTTCTCGTCTTGACAGGAACTTCGTCAGTCTCCTGTGATTCGGTACTGGAATGGTTCCCGGCGTTGACAGGCAGACAAAGTATCTTTACTGTGCAGGGGACAGAATGGACAAAGGGCCCAAACTTCAATCAATATGTCACATCGACATACGCTCCTCAAAAATGCCTGGTTAGCGATGATGCCTCCTGCCTAGATGAAGCCGTCAGCCCCACGGCCTACGATTTCATTTATCTTTCCAAAACGTTACGGGTGGATAACTGCGCGCCAATCTTTCCTCAAAAGACGTTTCCTTTCTTTCTCGAGCATATGCGCGCGAATCCCGGTTTTCAAACCGTATATGAGACGGAAGGTGTAATTATTTTTGGAAAGTGAAAATTGCTTTTGACGGTGAAGTCACAGATTCACAATTGGGGAAAGCTCAGAGACCACCTGCAACGAGCAATTAAAGTAAAATGCCATTCACATCTCGAAAGCATTTTATTGGTATTATGGTCAAGCGTGCCTTCGATTTCTCATTGGGCCTTATTGCTTTGCTCCTTGTTCTTCCACTCATGGCGTTGGTAGCATTGCTCGTGTATTTGGAAGATGGCTCTCCCATTATTTTCCGGCAGACGCGTGTTGGCAAGAATGGATGTTTGTTCGAGATCTATAAGTTCAGGACGATGGTCAAAAACGCGGAGCAACTGCAAGCGCTAGTGGAACAGCGGGATGCACATGGAAACCGTTTACAAAAAATAAAGGACGATCCCCGCGTCACACGCATTGGACGGAATCTTCGCCGCTTTAGCCTGGATGAACTTCCACAGTTATTCAACGTCCTTGCAGGGACGATGAGTCTCGTAGGACCGCGTCCCGAGGTCCCGCATCTGGTGGAGAGGTATGAGCCCTGGCAGTACAAGCGTTTTGCCGTTCCGCCGGGGATGACAGGCTGGTGGCAGATCAACGGCCGCAGTGACCGGCCCATGCATTTACATACCGAGGATGACCTCTACTACATTCAAAATTATTCCATCTGGCTGGACTTGCAAATCATCCTCAAAACAGTCTGGGTTGTTATTATTGGAAAAGGTGCTTACTAGGGAAGAATGCTCGGCGACTTTGCATTTCATTGCTATCCTTCGGGCATTTGTTTGACCGCCGTAGGATCCATGGGCGCGAAAAAGCGGCGATTGAATCCATCTCCGTGGATCGTTCGCTGAACCAAATACCTTGCCGGAAATGGAAGCTTTGTCTTTAGCCAGTTGCGAAGAGAGATTCGCTTGCTATCCTGGGGAACGCCAAGAGGCGGTTGATTAAATGATTTCTCATCGGGATTCCAGGTTGCAATGTAATCACTTTGTTGAGGCGGTGTATCGAAGATGCCTGTCTTCGTATGTCTCCTCGCAACGATGAGAAGATAAACCGGCTCATCGTTAACGAGCATGACCCGCCCTTTGGCCTCTTTTGGATTTTTGACCAAGAACCATGCTCCCCCCGGACGGTCCTCGAAGGCAATGAGACTAATAAGCTTGAATCCGTTCTGTGAGTTGAAAACACTGAAATAGAGCTCCGGACTAAACTGGTAAAATCCATGCCCCATAAAATTATTTGCTGGAGAAATGCCCAAGTAATGCCCACCAATTCTTAACATCTGCATACAATTGCTGATTGCCACCGGAAAGTTGAAAACGTGCTCCAACGAGCCCCCGTCAAAAACAACAGAGTACTGTTCGATGAATTGAGGCGGGATTTCTCTGTTCATATCGTGCAGATGTGTCGCCCCCTCATACGCTGAAAAATCAAAGGAGTGAATATCCTGTGCGCCCAAGTATGCCAGGAGCGGCTCTGCATATCCCTGGTCCCTCGTGAAGACCATATCTATTAATTCTTTGTTAACGCTATATCCGAAGTCCGAAAAAGATGTACTCAACTCCGCCTTTGTCAGATCGAGGCTTTGGCGTCCGATCATAGCTGTGCGTTCAAAATTGACCCCAAGCCGCTGTGCATACAACAAAAAACGAGCGCCATTAAAATCTAATCCCATCGTTTGCAGTCCTTTCGCCTGGTAACAGGTTGTGTTCCGCATCACCAAATATGACTTTGATTGTGGTTTAGGGCTGGAGTAATGAACCTTGAGAAGTTAGTTGCCATTGTCCTATTGAATTTTGCTGGCAGGAAATTTCCCGTTGGATAGGCGGATCAATGGCTTCAAGTTCATAGATCAATTGTGCTCTCGTGGGCGAGGAATATAATACCTTGACCTTCAGCCATTCCGGAGCTATATCCGGGCTTGGAAGGCTGCCAAAGTTATAGCGGCGTTCCGATAAATGCTCTTCGTACATGATGAACCGGTATCCTTGCCGGTAGGCTTCCACCCAGAAGTCGGGAGAATTCTGTCGGGCAAGTGGCTCCATGATTGCATATTCATCCACGCGTGAAGAACAGGCAAACAGGTCCGGGCGCAGGTAATAGCGGTAGGCGTGCAGGACAAACACACGATCGCCCGGCGCGGCCGGTCCGTTCAGCGTTTCGATGATCCTACAAAGATTTGTGTCATGGCAGTCCGCCATCCGAATCTCCTGATTCGGAAAATAAGCCGTGAGAGAGATAAGTAATGTCCTTATGCTCATCGTGGTCAATAACACGATGACCAGGAGAGAAAGCAGAGTGCGCAGACCAGGCTCAACGTGTTGCATTACGCTGTCCAGCATCTGTGCCATGGCCAGAAACAAGATTGCCCACAGAAAGAGGACATACCGAATTTCCAAGACTGTAAAGTAAAGGGTAATCCACAGCAGAAGCGTCAATATGGTGATCAGTGTCAGTCGCCTTAACATCGCAGACAGCTGTACATTCTCCCTGAAGTTTTTCATAAGCAGAAATGGCACAAAACCGATCACCAGAGGGGAAATATTTCCCAGACTTTGCGGGGAATTCGAATAACTCGACATGAGGGGATACAGCAGCCGATAAAGTGTCAAATCTGCGGGATCTAGCTGCCATGCCCAATCGGTGCTATCCAGCTCTCTGGCATAGATCAGTGGGGCAATGGGGCTTTTGAGCCAAACCCAATTTTGAAAGAGGTGAAAGCTTCCAAGGATTAACAACGGGAGCGCAGTCCATAAGGCAACTTGAATAAATCCTTTCAACGTAGTAGGCCTGCGTTGATATTGAATAACTACCTGGTTGATCAGGAACATCCCGATAAAGACGGGTACCAAGAAAATATTGTAGGGACGCGAAATGATTGCGAACCCTGCAAAAAGACCAGCAAGCATAAATGTACTTTTCGATGGTTGTTCCGCGCTTCGCACCATCCAGTAAACAGCTGCTAGGATCGGGGTCGTGCTGATAAGTTCGATTTTTCCGTCACCCAGTAAGTCTGTGAACGCGGTGGAAGTGACCATTAGTGTCAGGAACCAGAGCCGTCCTCTGTGAGTCAGCCCTAGTTCTCGAGCCAGGGCTAACCCCATGAGAAGAATCGTGAGTCCGTTCACCCAGGACAATAACCGGGCGGATTGATCGCCGAATAGTTGAATGAGCGACACAAACAGAATCCCCGGGTGAAATGTACTGACTACAAAGGCATGTTTTGGATGGAAGTAGATCGGGAGGTGGGAGACAGCCATAATTTTGGCATGCGTGAAGTAGTCCGCGGTCGCATCGTAGCCCAGGCGCGTGGACGAAAGTAACAGTCCAATGACGAGGTTAACGACGACCAAAATCAGAATCGCTCGTTCACTTGATTGACTGTCCGTGAATAAACCGCGACTAGGCGGCCACTGGGCAAGAAAAGCCTTGAGCGCTGGAAATCCTGCTAAAAAGCCAAGCAGAAGCACGCTTGCAACAAATACAGGTGTCAAACGGTACAGGCTGATCATGGTCAGAAACACCAATGAATAAAGAATCTCCCCGACGAGGAAAGCAGTCACACCTAACCCCAGCTGCGACACTTGAGGTTGTATCCACTTCCGCAGGAAACTGAGTCCTAGAGAGAGACATGCTAGCGAAAAGAGAATCACACCCGCGAGTGATCTCACTAGATCAAACACATAACGAAATCCCGACATCTGGGAAATCACCCCCGTGAGGGCGGGCAGGTTGATGACGGCAACGATAGGCACATAGCTCGTGCGGCTTGCATAGAGAAACAGCGCTATACTGATGATCAACCCGGCGGTGAGAAGTGAATAAGAAAAGATTTTTTTATAGCTTGATTGCATAATGGCCTTGTCAGGGTTGCCGAACCAGTTCGGAAAACAACGCTTCATATCGATGTGCTACATTCGCCCAGTTCCAGCGCTTGGCATATTCTGCCGACGCGTTTCGCAACTCCAGGAGTCGCTGGTCACAGGCGATGAGATCATCCAGCGTTTTGAGCAGGCCAGAAATAGAGGAAACGTCCATCTGGATGAGTGGCGCATTGGGAATATCGTCGGCGATTTCCCGTGACACTGCAGTGGGCAAACCACAGGAGAGGGACTCCTGCACGGCCAGTGGAAACCCCTCGCCGACCGAGGGGAGGACAAACAGATCTGCAGCGATGTAATATTGGCGCAGCGCTACCTGAGACACCGGGGCAATGACCATTACATTGTCAAGCCTCCAGGCTCGTGGATCAAGCTCATCTCTGCCGATCAGTAACCATTTGTAATGGGGCCGGGCCCGTGCAATTTCATGTACGAGGTGAAGCCCTTTTTTCTGTGTGAAGCGTCCTACAAAAAGACAAACGATCTCACCTGATGAAAGACCCAGCCAGGCACGTGCCTTTTCTCGCTCCGCCGCAGTGGACGGATGGAATAAGTCTGTGTCAACCCCATTCCGGATGACTGTGGTTTCATGTGGGAAGTGCATTTGTCCCTTGAACCAGTTCTTGATCCGTTCGCTGATGAAGACGACCTTTTCGGCCCTTTTCAAAACGAACCTGCCCAGTGTATGGTAAGCGAGTTTTTGAAGCACATTCTTATAGCGATGAGAGTATGGAATCAGCGCAATATGCTGCGTGATCAGCAAAGGCTTGCGATACCAACGCGAGGCTAAGAACGCAAAGATGTTAGCCAGGTACAGACTGTCATGCATGTGCAACACGTCACACCATTTGACCTGTTCCATCATCCGGAAAAAGGATCTTCCCGTGGGAATCGGGTAGGGAAAGCCCAAACGTTCCTCAGCAAAGTTAAGGGCTGGGAGAGGGACATCATCTGGTTCGGATCGATGCGGATATTTCTTTACATCACAGGCCATCCACCTCACTTGATGGCGCGCCCGCCATTGCTTGACGAGATTCAGAGCAACAAACTCAATGCCGCCGGGATGACTCGGATAATAATTGCTGATTGTCAGAATTTTCATGAATACTGGTTCATGACCGAGCCAGGACGAAAATGATGTCGCCTCTGTCACTCCTGTTTAGCAAAAATAGCGAATACAGGAGATGGGAAACAAGCTTCTTGGCAAGGCTGTATTTTCCGTAGCTAAATTTTTCCGAAGCCGGGAAAAAATTTATCGCATTCCGGAATACTGGAGAGTAGAGTGGGAACCCCCACTCAACAACCTGTATGATTTCAAAACCTGTTGCTTTTATTTTCCGCTGTAGTTCACCGTAGGCATAATTGCGAACGTGGCCAATCGACTTTTCGTTGGGTCGCATACGACCTTGGACGGTGGCGATGAGGGCATATCCATTGGTAATCTTCCTGATGTTTCTCAGAGCGGTCACATCATCTTCAAGATGTTCAACGACATCCGAGCAGAATACCAAATCAAATTTGTAGGCTGGGGTTTCCTTTTGAATATCCAACAGCGCGAACTCTGCATGGACATTCCGCCGCGCCACTTCAATCGCCGTTTTGGAGACATCGAAACCGAACAGGTCAGCTTTTGGGAACTGCGACCTGAGGAAGAAAAGATTGGAGCCTTCTCCACATCCTATATCTGCGACAGTATGGATCTCGTTTGCCGGCAATCTCTTAAAGAGATCAGAAAATATACGCCTGTGATGGCGGTGGACGGGACCGTATCGTTGCATGTCGCCCCAGGTTCCCTGCCAGATGAGCTCATAATCAAAATTTTGCATCTGTACCTCTCTGCGATCCTATATGCTGGACTAGCTTCTGGAAATTTTTATGCCTAGCATGCTCAATACAAAACTGGTCAGAATCAATTGACCGCCTGTAATGATTGAGAGTGCACCCCCAAAGACTAGGCGGATGCTAGTTCCGAATCCCAGGCTGTCAAAGCCAGGCGAATAGGAAAGAATGGCTGCTCGAATGATTAGAAAAAACCCAAGCGCAATAATAATCAATCCACTCCCAATACCTGTTTCCAGGTTGAAATATTTGAATAATTTATAGAATTGAGGGTGGGTGGGTAGGAGCCCAAAATTGTACGCGAACACACGTGTAATGAATGCCAAGGATAACATGTTGAGCCCTAGTATCATTACGGCTCCCGTAAGGATGAAGCTATGAAAATCAAACAGCCGAAGGCTTGTCTTTAGCGGTCCAAAAAATAGCAGGGATCCAGCAACTCCGCCCAGTACTAAAAGGATCATACCAGGGTAAAAAAACAACCAGCGCGGGCTGTAGATCAACAGAAATCGCAGGTGCCGCCAGCCGTCACGAAAGCTGCGCAAGTGAGGAGGACGGTCTCTGCCATCGGGAGATAGCGTCGTGGGCACTTCACAGACTTTCATCGCCAGAATTGAAGCCTTGATCACGATCTCGCTGGCGAGTTCCATGCCGGTCGTTTGCAGCTCCATCCTTTCGATCGCGCGTTTTGTGAATCCCCGCAACCCGCAGTGGAAGTCCTTTGCAGGCGTCTTAAAGAATAACTGCCCGACATAAGAAAGGATAGGGTTTCCTATGTATCGGTGATGCCAGGGCATTGCTCCTTTTTTGATTCCTCCTTTGAACCGATTTCCCATGACAAGGTCATATCCCTCGCGAAGCTTTTCGACAAAAGGCATCAGGTTAACGAGATCATAGCTTTGATCGGCATCTGCCATGATAATAAATTTCCCGCTGGCAGCGTTAAATCCCCCCTTCAGCGCGTTCCCATACCCCTTCTCATCGACAGGGACAATGCATGCGCCTTCTGCTCGGGCAACTTCGATGGAGCGATCTACACTACCATTATCCGCTACGATAACTTCCCCATGAATGCTATGACAGGCAAGAAATGACATGGCTTGCGCAACACAGACGCCTACTGTGCGCTCTTCATTTAGGCAGGGTAG